>JBEAQS010000049.1:0-14267 GCA_041163765.1 Bacteroidota bacterium
GGACATTGAAGCCCAATACACGGATATTTCCATGTCTTATGACCCATTATTCTCTTTTTCCACCGCGCTAAGCGGCAGTTACATCACCCCAAAGGGATTAGCTAACCTGGAATCCACCAAGCGGATTGAAAAGTCCAATTCCTTTACCTTTGAAGGGTATTTCAAACAACTTGTCGAGAAAAAGCAACTTTTCATCAACGCGCGTTACGGATCTATTCAATTAAACAACAGTTCACTATGAAAAAATTAATTTCACTCATCGTCATGACCACCATCTTCACCCAGCACACATGGGCTCAGTGGGGAAAAAACATACGCGGAAACGGACAAGAAACCACCATCACCCGCAAGACTTTGGCCTACGACCAGATCAATGTATCCGGTTCGTTTGAGGTGGTTCTTTTCAACGGCCAAGAAGGGGAAATTGAACTACAAGGAGAAACAAACCTGTTGAATTATGTAGACACACAAGTAAAGTCCGGACAGTTAATCATCAAACCGCGTTCTGGCGCCCAACTAAAACCTAGCTGGGGTAAACGAATCGTCTTGCGGGTACCCGTCAAACAAATCGATGCTTTAAGGCTATCGGGTTCAGGGTCGATAGAAAGCTCAACAACGCTTCACGATCCCAGTATGGAAGTGATTATTTCTGGATCAGGAGACATCGATGTTGACCTTCAATGCACTGAACTAATCGCCGTTATTTCTGGATCCGGAAGCATTACAGCTCGAGGTACCGCTACCCGCTCAAACATAAACTTGTCCGGGTCGGGCGATTTCAAAGGATTTGACCTTTCCACCAAAATCACAGAAGCAATCATTTCAGGATCAGCTGATGTATCGGTTTCAGTGAGTGATTTACTCAGCGCTAAAATTGTAGGGTCGGGCGATATCTATTACCGCGGGAATCCTAAAAAAATAGATAGCAAAATCGTGGGATCAGGTGATTTGATAAAAAGTCGTGACTAGCGATCCTTTTTAGCTTTTTCGATAATCACCTCTGCAAAGGGCCTTTTTTGAAGATGACTTTCTAACCAAGAGAGCACATCGAGGTATAAAAAGGCTCTTTTTTCAATAGGATGATTCTCCAGCACGGACAATCGATCGTATAATTCCTGAAAAGCTTGAGGCAAATCCTGAGGAAATATAGCGCCTAGACGCTTCATAAACCGCATCATTTCTTTTTGTACCTGCTGAAGGTCATTCATGCGCAACAAAAATTTGTAGGTCGCCTTGAGCTGAATCTCTAAGTGGTAATCCATACCCGCTTCATAATGGGCGATCAAACTCAACAATCTGGAAAAACACATTAAATCCTCTCTCATGTGCAGATCCTTATTGGCAATAATTTTCTTGAGATACTCAATGGATTTTTTGTAATCCCCCGAGCCAAAATACATGCACGCAATCTTGTAGTACAAGACCATCACGTGGTGTTTGTCCAATCGATCTTTATGCAGCAAAATACCGGCCTCTATCTGTGGTATACGTTCCAGACCTTGCTTAAAACTGCCCTTCATAAAATGAAGATTCATTCGGTGACTCGCGAGATAGAGAAACCTGAGACTGCTGATGTTCTCATTATGGGGAAACTCCGCCAGCTTGGTTTTGAATTCGAGCTGTTCTAAGGTGCGTTCATACAAAGAGCGATACCTCAAATAAAACAAACTCTCCATGAGGTAATTATTTCCCTTGAGGTAAAAAACCGGATGAAACTGTATCATTTCAGGATGCTCATCAAACAATTGCACCCATTTATGGGCATACTTATAGCAGGTTAAAAAGTCTTGCAGCAAAAAATGATACCAGAGTTGCGCTTTATAATACCATAATTTTTCGCGAATCCCCCACTCTTCCATGTGCTCTACAGGGGCGTTCAGTTCAAAAAAAGCACGTACTTTCTCCTGTTCTTGAGCTGTGCGCGCATAGCCAAATTGCAACATCATGGCATATAGCTGCAAAGACAAATTAGACCATTGACTAGCTACCGTATTTTGGGAAACCAATTCTTGTGTCTGGTTCACCAGAGAAAGCACGCGATCGGAAGTACTCTTGGCAAAATACTGAGTTTCTATTACCTTTTCCAGCTCAACAATCTCATGCGCAATGCTTTTTTCTTGATGAGCAATGGCTGTGTTTTTGGCTTTTTCTAGAATTTTTAAACTCTGGCGATAAAGCCCTTTGTGGTATAAAATTGTAGCAAAGTCAAGTTGTTCCCTCAACTGAATTCGAATATTGTGGTGTGCGGGATTTAGGCGTAAACTGATCAGTATTTGCTTGTACAGGTGGGCCTTCAAATTGGAGATTTGGGTTTTGGCTACGATCCCGCTTTTAATGATTTCCTCCTCGTTATAGGTTTTACTTTTCTCCATCAGGTGAAACAGCAAAATAAATTTGGAATCTACATTGACATCCAAACGCCCTACATAAAGTTTAAACTGTCTTTTTTCAGACTTAGTGAGTGATTTTATAAGAACAAATAAGGGGTCTTTTTGCGTATTTGTCATCGTAATGTACTTGTCCTAAAATGTTGTATTTTAGCTTAATAGTCAGTAACTGAACCAAGTTAACATTGTATTTCTCCGTAGAGCACAGCTTTGATTTGCTCAGTTGTGGCGTTATTTGTTACTTGCACCAAAACTAAGCAATTATAATGAGTAAAGAATTAGTTCAGATTTTTGATACCACCCTTAGAGATGGAGAACAAGTTCCAGGTTGTAAACTCGACGCACCTCAAAAGTTAGAAATTGCTGCGCGCTTGGACGAATTAGGCGTCGATGTGATTGAGGCAGGATTTCCTGTGTCCAGTCCTGGAGATTTTAAAGCTGTAGCTCAAGTAGCTGCTCTAGTGAAGAACGCTGCTGTATGTGGCTTAACGCGTTCTGTTCAAAAAGACATTGAAGTGGCGGCTGAGGCGCTAAAAGCGGCAAAAAGACCGCGGATTCATACCGGTATTGGCACATCGGATTCACACATTAAATACAAATTCAACTCCACGAGAGAACAAATTATAGAACGGGCTGTATCTGCTGTGTCCTACGCCAAAACTTTTGTGGAAGATGTTGAATTTTATGCTGAAGATGCTGGAAGGACGGATAACGAATACCTAGCTAGAGTGTGTGAGGCGGTGATTAAAGCTGGTGCCACAGTGCTCAATATTCCGGACACTACGGGCTATTGTTTGCCCGCCGAATACGGAGCGAAAATAAAATACCTCAAAGAGAACGTAAAAGGGATCGAAAAAGCCATTTTGTCTTGTCATTGCCACAACGACCTGGGATTAGCTACCGCCAATTCAATTGAAGGCGTCATCCATGGTGCACGACAAATCGAATGTACTATTAACGGGATCGGTGAACGTGCAGGTAATACCTCACTTGAAGAAGTGGTAATGGTACTCCGACAGCACCCACACCTAAACTTAGATTCCAGGGTAAATAGCAAACTGCTTTACAGCACGAGTCAAATGGTCTCCCAACACATGGGAATGATCGTTCAACCCAACAAAGCCATCGTTGGGGCCAATGCATTTGCCCACAGCTCAGGAATCCACCAAGATGGGGTGATTAAAAACAGAGAGACCTACGAAATTATCGATCCAGCTGACGTTGGTGTCAATGCTTCATCGATCATTCTCACAGCAAGGTCTGGCAGGGCTGCATTGGCATATAGAGCCAAATTAGTCGGCTATGAGCTGACCAAAACTCAGCTAGATGTTGTTTACGAGCAGTTTTTATTGTTTGCTGACCGCAAAAAAGAAATCCTGGATGACGACCTTCACGAAATCGTTAAACTGAGCCCGATTGATCGTTAATCACGCGACAATAGCTCTTTTATTTTTCGGTCAAAATCTGCTTTAAACCGCTGGTGCGCTTCTCCTGTGGCAGGACCATCAAATCCCGAATGCACCTCAAATACCTTCCCTTGTTTATCCAAGATAACCATCGTTGGATAGGATTTAATCTCCCCGATAAACGGTAAAATTGTTTGCGCTTTTACTTTATCTGAGGTACCAAATTGAGCGAGCGTAACCGGATATGGAATAGAAAATCTGGATTTCAGATTTTTCAGACGCTGCCAAGCGCGTTCCTCCGTTGGGGCGTATTCTACGGACAAGGCAATTACTGCCAAATCTGGATTTGGATTATTCGCTAAATAGTCGATTAAAAATTTTGTTTCATCCAAACAATTGGGACACCAAGAACCCATCACCTGTAAGACCATAACCTTACCATTCCAAACAGCGTCCGGATAATTCACCCCACGACCTTCTGTGTCTTTAAAAGAAAACTCCACAGGTAACTCACTAGCTATAGATGGGTGTTGCTCCATCCAAAGATCTAAACTGAACGCATCATCTCTACTCCATAAAAAGGGAGTTTGCATATGATTTTCATAGTAAAATTGTCCTTCAAGTCCTCGATCGGTATACTTGGCCAAAAACAAATAGGGATGCGCTCCATCAAAAGTCGAAAGGCGTAAGCTATCTCCGAAAACGTGTCCAGACAAATACCGGTAATCACCCGTAGGTGTTCTCACTGTTCCCCTCACTTTTGTTCCCACTTGTTCTAGATCCGCTTGAGCTATATCCACGACTTCTGGTTTTGGAAAAAAAGCTGCTTTCCAACTGCCGTCTACGTTTATGGATGCTGAAGTTGTTGGATCTTCATTACGTGATGACCCATAGACCGCACTGAATGGTGTACTGCGGTTAAGGTCCTCTTTGTGGTATACTCCTTGAAGAGTACCCGAATTGTACTTGGCTTTTATCACCGCGTCGTATGGTGCCAGGGCAATCCATAATGAATCGCCATCCACACGTACTTGATCATAGACCATCGTTTCTCGATCGTTATAGAGGGTCATTTGCCATTGTTGATCCCGCTGATCGAGATTCATCAAGAAATTTATCTGATTTCCATCTTTCACTGTTAAGGATCCCACCCAATCTCCCGCTAAAGAGGATGGCTGACTAGATGTGTTTTGGCAACTATACAACAGAGGTGCCATCAGAGCAGAAATAAGGATTTTCTTCATGGAACTGGTAAAAAAACAAAGATAGGTGATCCCAATTAATCAAAAACAACCTCGTTTGCTTGGTGGGCATTAATTATATTTGTGGCTTGAATTAATGCAAAAACATGAAGATTTCCTATCAATGGATTAAACAGTTTGTGCCTACAGACTGGAACGCAGATAAAACAGCCACCTTACTCACTGACTTAGGACTTGAAGTTGAGGGAATTGAACCATTTGAAAGCATAAAAGGAGGGCTTCAAGGTTTGGTGGTGGGTAAAATACTCACTGCTGAAAAACATCCCAATGCTGATCGCCTGCAAGTGACTACAGTGGATGTGGGAAACGGCCAAGTACTGTCTATAGTTTGTGGTGCTGCCAACGCGGCCGCTGGACTCACTGTGGTCGTTGCTCCCGTGGGGACCACTATTTACCCCACACAAGGAACGCCTTGGACCATTGAAAAAGGAAAAATTAGAGGGGTGGAAAGCCACGGTATGATCTGCGCAGAAGATGAAATAGGCTTGGGCACTGATCACAGCGGCATCATGGTTTTGGAGGATAGTCACCAACCTGGAACTCTGTTGAGTAGTTTATTTGACATTGACAAAGACCAAGTATTTGAAATAGGATTGACGCCAAACAGGGCGGATGCCATGAGTCATTATGGCGTAGCCAGAGACCTAAGGGCCGGAATGAAACAACAAGGAATAAACAAAGAATTGATTTTTCCTTCAACCTTTGGGTTTACTGTAGATAACCGAACCAATACCCTCTCAGTTCAAGTAGATGATGCATCCCTTGCCCCTAGGTATTGCGGACTCACTATATCAGGATTGTCCGTACAACCCAGTCCGAGCTGGCTTCAAAACAGATTGAAATCAATTGGACTAAAACCGATTAACAATGTGGTTGACGCAACCAATTACGTACTTCATGAAATAGGACAGCCATTGCACGCTTTTGATGCTGACCGTATTGAGGGAGGAAAAATAATTGTGCGCACGGTTGATACAGGCACCAAATTCACCACCCTTGACGGCGTTGAAAGAACATTACATTCAGAGGATTTAATGATCTGCGACACCAAAAAGCCACTGTGTATCGCAGGAGTATTTGGCGGGATTGATTCGGGAGTTACCGCTGAAACCAAGAATATTTTTCTTGAATCCGCCTATTTTAACCCGGTATCGATCCGAAAAACAGCCAAGCGACATGGATTATCTACCGATGCCTCTTTTAGGTTTGAACGGGGAATCGATATTGAATTGGTAGAATCTGCACTCAAAAGAGCCGCTCTATTGATTAAAGAAATTGCAGGGGGGCAAATATCCTCAGAAATCGAAGATTTATACCCCAAAAAAGTAGAGGCCCAGCAAGTTTTTTTAAGCTACGAAAAAATAAAAAAATTAATCGGCCAAGAAATCCCTGTAGACACCATCAAGTCTATCCTGACTTCACTGGAAATCAAAATTTTGAACAGCACAGAAACTGGAATGGGACTGGCTATTCCTCCTTATCGGGTAGACGTTTTGCGCGAAGTTGATGTGGTTGAGGAGATACTCAGAGTTTACGGGTACAACCAAATTGATTATTCGAGTAAGCTCCATGCGTCCATTGCCCTGGTAGAAAAAAATGACACCCATCTAGTGCAAAAATCGATAGGTGATTATCTGGCCAGCACAGGTTTTTTTGAGATCATGACCAACAGTCTTACCTCGGCAAAAAAACAAGAAACAGTTCCGTTAACCAACGACACTACCCCGGTAGACATACTCAATCCTTTGAGCCAAGATTTGGCTCAACTGAGAACCTCCATGCTTTTTTCTGGGCTTGAGGTAATCAAACACAACAACAACAGAAAATGGAGTAACCAGCGATTGTTTGAATTTGGAAAAACATACCTACAAACAACACAGGGCAGAAAAGAGCACCGACATTTATGTCTATGGGGGATCGGAAAATTACACGATGATCAATGGAACACACAGGCCCCTGCTGCAGATTTTTTTGCACTAAAATCAACTTGTGAACAGCTGTTAGTCCGGTGTCGCGTAGCGGTAACACATACCTCCACAGCGGTGAGCTATCCCTTTACGGAATGTTTGCATTATTTCGCGGGAGAACAATGTCTATTGAGTGTAGGTATTGTCGATCCAAAACTCACAGAATCCTACGACATCAAAACTCCGGTTGCCTATGCTGAGTTGGATTGGGATCAAATTCACTCCATGCTTCAAAAAGAAGAAATCAAATTCAAACCCATACCAAAATACCCCAGTGTCTCAAGAGATTTGGCCTTATTGGTGGGGGAAAATATCACTTTTGAAGCGCTTAAAAATGTAGCACACAGCGTGATCGGTAATCTTTTGACCGAGGTGACTCTTTTTGATGTTTACAGCGGAAAGAATATCGATGCAGACAAAAAGTCTTATGGCTTGAGGTTTACCCTAAGCGATCCGGAACAAACACTGACTGATGGGCAAATAGACCAGTCGATGAAAAAACTGTTAACTGCTTTTGAGCAACAGTTCAACGCTACACTGCGCTAGTTAACCACTAGCTGTACATTTTTTCGCGAAGTGCTTTAACCCCGGGGTCTGTCATGTAATCATCAAACGTGAGGTAACGATCGATGATCCCTTTGGGGGTCAACTCTACTACCCTATTCCCGACAGTTTGGGCAAACTCATGGTCATGAGTGGTCAACAGGACTGTGCCTTTGAATTGTTTGAGGGAATTGTTAAACGCAGTAATACTTTCTAGGTCAAGGTGGTTGGTTGGCTCGTCAAGCATCAGTACATTGGCGCGAATCATCATCATTCTGCTCAACATACACCGCACTTTTTCCCCACCGGATAAGACCGTGGATTTTTTTAATGCTTCTTCACCGCTGAACAGCATTTTACCCAAAAAGCCTCGCACAAACACCTCTTCGCGTTCTTGCTCGGTTTTTGCCCACTGACGCAACCAATCGACCAAACTTAATGCCTGGGCAAAAAAGGAACTATTGTCAAAAGGCAAATACGACTGTGTGGTCGTTATCCCCCATTGGAACTGACCTTGGTCAGGGGTTTTATTATGGGCAAGAATTTCATAAAAAGCGGTAGTTGCTCGAGCATCTTTGGAGTAAACAACCACCTTGTCCCCTTTGGTCAAATTGAGATCTACTCCAGAAAATAAGTTAATTCCATCTTCAGAGCTAGCAGACAACCCTTGAATTGTAAGGATTTGATCACCCGCTTCGCGTTCGCTATCAAATATGATAGCTGGATACCTTCTACTGGATGGCTTTATCTCTTCAATATTCAACTTGGACAACATTTTCTTTCTGGAAGTCGCCTGTTTACTCTTGGCCACGTTTGCGCTAAAACGCATGATAAACTCCTGAAGTTCTTTTGCTTTTTCTTCTGCCTTTTTGTTTTGTTGAGCGCGTTGTCTAGCAGCTAATTGGCTGCTTTCATACCAAAACGTATAGTTTCCAGAAAATAAGTTGAGTTTACCAAAATCAATATCGACGATGTGGGTACATACGGCATCCAAAAAGTGCCTGTCGTGGGATACCACAATGACCGTATTCTCATAGGTAGCCAAAAAATCCTCCAACCACTGGATGGTTTCATAGTCCAAATCATTGGTAGGTTCATCCATCACCAATACGTCTGGATTACCAAAAAGCGCTTGCGCTAGCAGCACGCGCACTTTTAGTTTAGGATCAATATCACCCATCAATTGATGATGTAAGCTTTCTTCAATCCCTAAATTAGAAATCAAAGCTGCTGCCTCACTATCGGCATTCCATCCATTTAATTCTTCAAAGGTCACTTGTAATTCACCGATGCGTTCCGCATTTTCATCGCTGTAATCGGCATACAAAGCATCGATTTCTTGCTTGATAGCAAACAATACTTGATTCCCTTTCAGCACAGCATTAAGCACGGTGTCTTGATCGTAGGCATTGTGGTTCTGTTCTAATACAGACATGCGTTTACCGGGTTCAAGTATAACTTTTCCAGATGTTGGGTCAGCTTTCAGTGCCAACATTTTAAGAAAAGTAGATTTACCAGCCCCGTTGGCACCGATAACCCCGTAGCAATTCCCCTCAGAAAAAACGATATTCACTTCGTCAAAAAGGACTCTTTTACCAAATTGAACAGAAAGATTGGAAACAGATAACATGTTTTATATTTTGGTGCAAAAATAGGCAAACCCATTGGTCCAAACCAACAAATGACGCACCTTAGTTTTAACGAAGCATTAACGACCTGTCTTTACAGGTTAAAGTACATTTACATCCTGTGATTTTATGAGGTATCTAGGTGTCCTTTTTTTATTGATTTTGGTAGGTTGCGGGGCTATTGACCCCAAAACCCAGCCCACCTATTTCAGTGGTACCATTGTTAATCCCACCAGTAATTACGTCACTCTACATCGAGAAGAGGCATTGATAGACACCGCTTATCTAGACCAATATGGCCGTTTTTCCATGCGCCTTGAAGGTCTTGAAGAAGGTTTGTATCACTTTGATCATCCCCCCGAATACAACTACGTGTATTTGCAGAAGGGAGACAGCATTCACATTCGAATAAATACTGTATCCTTTGACGAATCCCTGGTATTTTCAGGAAGAGGTTCAGAATTGAACAATTTCATTTTGGAAATGTTCTTAACCAATGAACGAGAGTCGTACAGCATCGAAAAAAACTATGTATTAGATCCTGAACCTTTCCATCAATTGATTGAAACCATAAGGAATGACAAGCTATCTATGCTCAACGACCTACAACGAGAGGTAACCTTGTCTGAAAGAGCCGTATCTATGGTAGCGGCCAACATTGATTACAATCTTTATGTTCACAAGGAAAAATACCCATTCTTTCACGAAAACAGTCCCCAGGTCAAAGACTTTCCCGCTGCCTTTTTTGACTACCGAAAAAACATAGAGCGGAACAATCGCGATTTGAGTCATTTCAAACCGTATTTCCAATTTATGAAATTTCATTTAGGCAATATGGCCTATGAGGCGTGTACCGATCAGTGTGGCATAATCCCTACAGCTGAAAAACCATTGCACTTTAACCTTCATAAGCTCACCATCATCGACAGTTTGGTAGAGGATCGTTTGCTAAAAGACCAGTTGATGAGACAATTGGCCTTACAGTATTGGGTAAAATCTCAGGATACAGAGGCGAGAATCACCCAGTTCTATCAAGTTTTCGTCCCTTATCTAAAAGAAAATAGATACGCCGAAGAGCTAAATGAAGTGTACCAATCCATTATTTCACTTCAACCTGACAGAGACGTATTACCCTTACCTATTGTAGATCATCAAGGAAAATTGACCAATCTTCGCAAGTTAACTGAGGACCGCAAAGTGGTGATCTACTTCTGGTCCACTAAATACGAAGGAATGCTCTACAGAATTCAACAAAAAGTTACTGAACTTCAAAAAAAATGGCCTGAATACCAATTCATAGGGATTAGCCCAGATCAAGATGCCACACATTGGTCTGCGACGATTCAAGAATACGACATGCAACCCGAGCTGCAATACCGCTCCATCAACCCCGAAGATCTTCAGAACAGATTGATTTGGGACAATGCATTTAAGAGTGTCGTACTAGAAAATGGTAAAATCGTCAATGGTTTTGCCAACCTGCAAACAAGCTTCCAAAACAAATAAAAAACCAGGTATACTACCTGGTTTTATTCGTTTAATTAACCATTAACTCGGTTGTAATCCGCTAGAAATTGAGCTAGACCTGAGTCGGTCAACGGGTGTTTTAACAACCCGGTAATGGACGAAAGTGGTCCAGTCATCACATCTGCACCAATTTTAGCACAATCGATTACGTGCATGGTATGTCGTACTGATGCGGCCAAAATCTGCGTAGGGAAATCGTAATTGTCGTAGATGTCTCTGATTTCAGCTATCAGATGTAATCCATCCGTTGAAATATCATCCAAGCGCCCAATGAATGGAGAAACATAGGTGGCTCCTGCTTTGGCAGCCAGTAAAGCTTGGCCTACGGAGAAAACTAACGTACAGTTGGTGCGAATCCCCTGATCACTAAAATATTTAATGGCTTTAATACCGTCTTTGATCATGGGAACCTTTACCACAATTTGGGGATGAAGGGCCGCAAGAATTTTACCCTCTTCAATCATCGCCTCATATTCTGTAGCGATCACCTCAGCGGAGACATCTCCATCTACCAGCTGACAAATGGCCTTGTAATGGTCCAAGATAGCTTGTTGCCCCGAGATACCCTCTTTTGCCATTAAGGAAGGATTGGTCGTTACTCCATCTAGAACACCCAAAGATTGAGCTTCACGGATCTGATCAAGATTGGCGGTGTCGATAAAAAACTTCATAAAATATATTTTAAGCGTAAAATTTAAGCAATAATCGTTCAAATAAGGTGTCCGGGAGTATGAATTTAATCCATACGGCAGCTTTTTGTAGTGGTTTACCTACTCGGTAGTGTACTTTTGGCTGTTTCGTCTGCATGATTTTCCATACCAAATGAGCTACTTCCTCTGGATTTGACCCCTGATGAACATGTGCATTCATGCCCTCCAGTGTTTTATCGTACTGAGGATGATATGGGCCAGATGAATCCACCGGACAATGGTATCGGCCTGAGGCTATATTTGTGGCGTAATCCCCTGGAGCAACCGTGCACAACTTAACTCCAAAAGGGGCGCACTCCATGCGCAAGGATTCAGTGACTAGGGAAAGGGATGATTTAGTCGCTGAGTATAATCCGCGAAAAGGCAACCCCATAGACCCAGCAATTGAAGTAATGTTGATAACTAAACCCTTGCCCTGATTCCTCATATGCGGAAGTACCGCTTGAAGCATCCGAATGGGGCCTTTCAAATTTACATCAAATACCTTGTCTATCTCGACTAATGGCGTATGTTCTACGGGGCCTGTAATGCCGACTCCAGCATTGTTTATCAATACATCAATACGACCGTGCAGCGCTACAATATGATGTACAGCTGATTCAATAGTCGAGGATTGTTGCACATCCAAAGCCAGTAAGGTGTACCATTCTGGTTGACCGTAGGAATCAGGATTTCTCGCGGTTCCATATACCAGGCATCCTTTTTGACCCAAATAGTTGGCGATGGATTGCCCGATACCCGAGGAAGCTCCAGTGACTAATACGACTAAAGGTGGATGTGCCATCATGATTTTGGGACGATTCGGACCTCAAACAAGCGATCCCATTTTTTTCCAGTGACAAAAAAACTCTTGTTCTCCGGGTGATAAGCGACTCCATTCAGCACATCAAGAGCTGGGTGTTGGGTGACTTTTTGTTTCAGTCCCGAAAAATCCACTATACCCTCGATGGCCCCACTGCTGGCATCGATAATCATCATAGACTCCTTTTGGTATACATTGGCATAGATTTTTCCGGCTACATACTCGAGTTCATTGGCTCTGTTAAAAAACCCTTGGTGAGTCACTGTCGAAAACTGAGCAATTTCTGCCCCATCGGAAGGCTGTAATAGCCAAATACGGTCC
The DNA here is from genome assembly GCA_041163765.1 of Bacteroidota bacterium. Classification (GTDB taxonomy): domain Bacteria; phylum Bacteroidota; class Bacteroidia; order Flavobacteriales; family Flavobacteriaceae; genus MAG-120531. Next base: position 12,554 of record JBEAQS010000049.1, read on the forward strand.
GTGCCGTCACTTTTAAACAGCTGATTTTCATTGTGGGCCAATCCCCATCCTTCCTTACTCTTACCGTAGGCAAATCTCCCGATTTCATTAAATTCTAGGTCATAGATATAGCCAAATCCACTCTGCCAAGTCAATTGATACAATTGATCGCCATAAATAGTGAGGCCCTCTCCGAAAACATCATCGGGCAAATTGTGCTGTTTCAACACTACGCCTGTTTTGTAATCTACTTTACGTAGCGAAGAAAAACCCAACAAGCCTGTACTTTCATAAAGTATCCCATCATAGAATTCAAGCCCCTGGGTATAGGCCTCGATATCGTGAGGATAGGACGCTATTACTTCATAGGTGTATAATTTTGGGGCTTTATTGGCCAAAATCTTCACCTTCAAAGCTCCTTGAGCCACCTCTTTATCTTGGTGATAACCCACCCACTCTATGGATTGTTCTCCCAGGACCTGGGCATTTAACACCAAGATTTCATCGGTGTGCGGTATAGGTGTGCCGGACAATGAAAAGCTTAACGAATCGAAAGCAACAGCTGAAGGATTTTTCCAGGAATAATGTACGGAATCCCCTTGAGCATACATTTTTTGAACAGGAGTCAAAACTAGGGAAGTTACTGGCTTTACGGCAGACTTTTGCCCGCAAGAAACGAGCAAAAAGATCCATAAAACGGCACTAAAAATTGGCTTTATCATAGTAGATGAAGTAGTTACAGATCATAAATTTAAAGCCTTTAACTCCTTGTTCAAAATAGAAAAGGCGTTATATTTGCGCCGGGCAAGACCTACACGACCAGCTCCCTCAAAATCCCCCAGGGTGGGAACACAGCAAGGGTATGAGGTTGTAGCGGTGCGATGTGGACCTCTTGCCCTTTTTTATTGGCCGACAAATAAAGGCCGTTCCCCCATTAAAGCATTTACCTCCTCTTTCACCTGGGCGATCACACTAGCGTCGTCTTTGTTGGTCAATACTCTATCCACCAAAGCGGCAATAGTTTCCATATCCGACTCTTTTAAACCACGGGTGGTTACCGCAGGAGTTCCAAATCGAATTCCAGAAGTAACAAAAGGAGATTTATCGTCAAAAGGCACCATGTTTTTGTTAGCGGTAATATCTGCCGCTACCAGCACATTTTCTGCTTCTTTACCTGTAATGTTTTTATTGCGCAAATCAATTAACATCATGTGATTATCTGTCCCTCCTGAAATTAGGTGATAATCTCTTTTTACAAAGGCATGAGCTAAGGCTTGGGCATTTTTTTGTACTTGAATGGCGTAATGCAAAAACTCATCGCTCAAGCATTGGCCAAAAGCCACTGCTTTAGCTGCGATGATGTGTTCCAATGGGCCGCCTTGATTACCAGGAAAAACAGCTAAATCCAACAGGGTGGACATCATGCGAATTTCCCCTTTAGGGCCTTTAATTCCCATAGGGTTCTCAAAATCTTGACCCATAAGGATTAAACCTCCTCTGGGGCCTCTCAAGGTTTTGTGTGTCGTGGTGGTCACGATATGACAATGCGGAATTGGATCATTGAGCAATCCTTTGGCGATCAAACCGGCTGGATGAGATATATCCGCCAAGAGTAAAGCACCTACCCGATCGGCAATAGCTCTAAATCGAGCAAAATCCATATCCCTTGAATAAGCAGAGGCGCCCGCGATAATCATTTTTGGTTTTTCAGCTAGGGCAATTTCCTCAATCTTGT
>JBEAQS010000050.1:0-11692 GCA_041163765.1 Bacteroidota bacterium
GGATTGATTATGTATTGGTCGATCAAGCTTTTGAGGTACATGACCACCTAGTAACTGAATTACCCTACTCTGACCATTTTCCCGTTTTGGTGCGCCTGAATTTTACCTCTCCGGATTAAAGGGTTATCTGCTTGATGTATTCGATGCTTGAAGGCCCTTCATTGCATAATAAATCAAGAAAGGATAGGCCCTCTATAAAGCCGTGTCGATCGGAAAATACCTGACCATAGGTCTTCGCGCAATCAGTGGGTATGTGTTTGCTTGAGGCCCACATACGCTTGTCAGCATCTGGAGTCAATTCCTTGACATATACCTCCGTTTTTGATTGAGGTATTTCTAGTTTGGCGCATTGACATAAAATTTCAATGCTTTTGAAATTTACATCGATTAAGTAAGTAAAGGATTCTTCAAATAATCGAACCAATCGATCCTCGTAAAATTCAAAGTACGGAGCACTGCGGTATGCGGTTTGTATGCCCCGCCAATGCGTGCGTTGCCAAGGCTCGCTAGGATCTATTTGCACCTCTTGAAAGGCTTGTCGGTGGTTTCTGTGCGCAATAGGTATTGTCAGGGTTAATGCCCCCCTGTCGGTGGCGATTAACGACCTATTTCTGTACGATTGTTTTTGATAAGTACCACATACTTCCCAAACCACATCACCTTGGTGAATAGCGGCAAATGTTGGGATTAAAGGGAGATAGGTAGGAACGATTACCTTCACGCTTGTTTGGATTTTCGTTTTCTAAAATAACGTACCCCGTAATAGATCAGCAATGAACCTATAAAGTAGGCAAAGTAGGAGCGGGGTTGGCCTGAACCGTGGACGACGGTAAATACCCGGTCCCAACGAATGCGCCATTGACTGATGGGTTGGGTAAACCCATCAACGCTCATCCATATAAATATGGGTTTGCCCACAATATGATTCTCGGGTACCATACCCCAAAAGCGAGAGTCTTCAGAGTTATGTCGGTTATCTCCCATCATCCAATAGTAGGATTGATCAAATGTATAGTGGGTCTGTACTTGTCCGTCTACATAAACCTGATTGTCTTTTTGTAGGATTTCATGACCTTCATAATCCTGAATCGCTGTTTTGTAGACTAGAATATTTTTGGGCGTGAGTTCAATTTGGTCTCCCGCTTTAGGCAAGTAAATGGGGCCGTATTGATCTTCATTCCAGGGAAGTAAGGGAGTATGCGGATAAATACTTGAATTGTAGCGTTCTTTTCCGGCAATTTGTTGAACAACCGAATCAATGCCTTTAGTTTGTTTTAGGATTTGTGCGGATTCTTGAGTTAGGGTAAGCCATTTCTCTCGATCCATCAATTCCGTGACCACCAAACCTTGTTGGCGGACAACCTGAGGATCAATACCCTTGTCAAAGGTTAAAATCAGGTATCCATCTCCTTGTGGATTGTTGTAAATACTTGCGCCGGAACGCATGATGGCATCAGCCTGGCTTTGGTTGAGTTGGGCTATGCTATAAGTTCTGTTAAATCCATCAATCCCCAACGATTTAAGTTTTTGAGCTGAAATTCCCTGCTGGGCAAAAACCGCGTAATTGTGTTGCAGACGAGCTCGATCATCGTATTCAAGAGGTGACTGGTTGATCATGACTTGCCCATCTACGATACTTAGGGTGTCCCCTGGAATACCCACACATCGTTTCACGTAATTTGATTTTTTATCGATGGGTTTATCGATTCTGATGTTAGAGGGATCTCTAAAAAAACGCACGGTGTCTTGAGGCCAGCTAAAAACTACGATATCATTTCTTTTCACCGGGGCAAATCCAGGTATTCTTACATAAGGAATCTGAGGTCTGCTGAGGTATGATTTTTTTCCCACAACAGGTAAACTGTCGTGGACCATGGGTGCAGCAAGTGGTGTCATGGGTATTCTCGCTCCATAATGGTATTTGGAAACCACCAGAAAGTCGCCGATCAATAAAGTGCGTTCCAGCGATCCAGTAGGAATGACAAAAGGCTGTAGAAAATAAGTGTGGACAACACTAGCGGCAACTATGGCAAATACCATAGAACTCAGCCATTCACCTGCGCCAGTTTTTGGCATTTTTTCGCGATCAGGTTGGTAGGTGAGTTGTTCTGCCTTTCGACCAACTACAAACAAATAAAACCCTAATGAAAGGACCACGGTCCATGCCTCTTTTCTTGAGGTAAGGGAAAATGACCTGATCGTCTCTACCCAAACAACAGGTAACATAATCAAGTTAACCACAGGGAGCAACAACAAAACGATCCAGTAGGTAGGTCTGTGGATGATCTTAAGCAAGATCCACGCGTTGTATAAGGGGACAAATGCTTTCCAAGGCGCGTGACCTACTTTTTTATAGAGCGGGTACGTAGCTGCTCCATGAAGGAGTTGAATAGCTAGAAAAAATAGCAACCAATGTGTCCAAGTCATTTTTTATGGTTTAATGGGGTTGTCAATGATATCACGCATAGAATATACTCCTTTTTTACCCGCTAACCAGGTAGCAGCCATGACCGCGCCATGAGCAAACCCTTGTCTGGAATGAGCGGTGTGTTTGAGTTCAATGGTATCTATATCGTTTTGGTAAGTTACCTGATGTGTTCCAGGAACATCACCTTCTCTGATAGAGTTAATTAGGAGGTCTTGCTCGTCAGCTCTATTGGGGGCCAATTGCCATTGAGTGTATTGGCCTGAATCGATGATTCCTTGGGCCAGTGTGATCGCAGTACCACTTGGCGCATCCAGTTTTTTGGTGTGGTGTATTTCTGTAATAGATGCTCGATACACGGGGTAATGCGCCATCATCTGAGCCAAAATTTCATTGATGCGGAAGGTGATATTTACCCCAATGCTGAAGTTGGAAGCATAGAGCAACCCTCCTTGTTTAGCGCAAAGGGCCACGGCCTCTTCGTATTGATCCAACCATCCGGTTGTTCCACAGACCACCGGTACCGATTGGGTGGCACAAAGGGAGATGTTGTGAAAAGCTGATTCAGGTGTGCTAAAATCAATAGCGACATCTATGCCTGACAAGTCAACGCTGTCTAATTTCTGATCGACGATTACAGGTACCTCGTGCCCCTGGGCCAAAGCAATTTCTTTGATTAATTGACCCATACGGCCATATCCAAATAAGGCAATTTTCATATCAATATCTTAAGGTCAATTGTACACCGGTGTACCACTGTTGGTCAATTCCAGACTTTTCTAAAGTGGGGCTCCACCGAAAACTAAGGTCTTGACTTACATTGAATTGCTTTAAGTGCGCATCCACATTGGCATCGATAATAGTTAACGCATAGATACCTATGGTGAACACCAAGGCCAGGTCTCTATTGTCTTGTGCTAGTTCTTGAGCCTTTTGGAGTGAACTGTCTGAAATATCTGGAGATCCAGGGACTAATCCACTGTTGTTCAAGTCATAGTATTTATCGGTCATAAACCCAGCTCTCCGGGATTTAAACGCATTTCTGAATTCAGTGTAGGCGGATTGACTGTTGAGGTAGCCGTATAGACTACTCCCTAAAGCAGCATAAACCATAGGTATTTTCCAATACTTTTTGTTGTAGGCCTGACCCAGCCCTGGCAGAACTGCTGAAAAAAAAGCGGCCTTTGCCGGGGCCAATGGGTTGATTTCAGACGCCTCACCAAGATCAAAGGCACCTAATTTCTCCTCTTTGTTTTTTTTTGTTTGGGTGGAATACACAGGTTCGCTTTCTTGAGCAATTCCCCAAAAGGGAATCATGCTCCACAACCCGAAGATGATCAAAAAAATGTGTTTAGGATTCACCGATAAATTTTTTGGTCAACTCCTCAAGCTCTTTGGCTGATTTAAAGGAAAAAGTAACCGTCCCTTTTCCTGCTCCCTTAGCTTGAATCAATACTGGGGCACCCCAAAGGTGGCTTAGAGCAGCTTGTTGGGTCGCGTATTCACCAGATTTTGGTGTTTTAGCCGTGGTTTGAGTGTTTTGTTGCTGAACCATAGCCTCAGTAGCGCGTACCGACAAGTTTTTAGCCACGATGCGTTCATAAAACTGAATCTGTTGTTTAGCAGACGTAACGTGGGCCAATGCTTTACCATGCCCCATAGTGATAAATCCATCGCGAATACCAGACTGAACAATAGGATCTAATTGCAATAATCTTAGGTAGTTAGCTATTGTTGATCGTTGTTTTCCTACCCTTAGGGCCATCATTTCTTGGGTCAACTGTACCTCGTCCATCAAGCGCTGGTAGGATAAGGCAATTTCAATGGCATCTAGATCTTGTCGCTGAATATTTTCTACTAAAGCCATTTCCAAGGACTCTTGGTCGTTAGCGATGCGCACGTAGGCTGGAATAGAGGGAACTCCAGCTAATCTGCAGGCCCTGTATCGCCGCTCACCAGAGACGAGCTGAAAGGTATTGAAGTCAGTTTTTCTGACGGTTATGGGTTGGATAACGCCCAATTCTTTGATCGATTGACTCAGTTCTTGTAGTTGCTGTTCGTCAAAGTGTGTCCTAGGTTGAAAAGGATTTACTTGGATACGGTCCAAAGCTAGGTTAATGACCTGACCGATGACCTGATCAGCATTTTTGTCCTGAGCAGAGTTAATATCTGTATTTGGATCACTTAATAGGGCAGATAAGCCCCTTCCTAAAGCTTGTTTTTTAGTTGCTTTGGCCATATGTGGAATTATTCTCGAGAAGCTCTTGGGCCAAATTTAGGTAATTTTGGGCGCCATTGCTGCTCGCGTCGTATTTGATGATGGTTTCCCCATAACTAGGGGCTTCACTCAAGCGCACGTTGCGCTGAATAACTGTTTTAAATACCATGTCATTGAAGTGTTTTCTCACTTCATCGACTACCTGGTTGGATAACCTGAGCCTGGAATCATACATCGTGAGCAGAAGTCCTTCAATATCCAATCCGGGGTTGTGTATTTTTTGTACACTTTTTACGGTATTCAATAATTTTCCAAGGCCTTCTAGCGCAAAATATTCGCATTGTATCGGGATAACTACAGAATCAGCCGCTGTTAGTGCATTGAGCGTCAGCAGTCCCAAAGAAGGGGCACAGTCGATTAGGATATAGTCATAAGCGTCTTTGATTGGAGCTAATGCCTTTCTGAGCATTTGTTCTCGGTCAGGCATGTCTACCAATTCTATTTCAATAGCTACTAGATCTATGTGGGCAGGAATGATGTCCAGATTAGGGGAATCCGTGGATACAATAGCTTCAGCAGCTAGGGCGGTATGTTCCAAAATTTGGTAGGTACCTATAGAAACCTGGGCCACATCGATACCCAATCCAGAAGTAGCGTTGGCTTGAGGGTCAGCATCGATAATCAACACTTTTTTTTCTAGTACGCCCAATGAGGCAGCTAGGTTTACGCTGGTGGTTGTCTTGCCTACACCTCCTTTTTGGTTAGCAACTGCAATGATTTTACCCATATATGGTTCAAATTGAGGGTAAAAATACAATTAATTGACAAGGGCTAAAAAGAGAAATTGTTAACACGATGGTAAATCAATCATTCTTGATGTCTTCATTCAGTAGTCGATAGATGTCTTGTGCTGCAGAGGTCAGGTCAGTACCCGGGCCAAAAATCAAATCTACCCCATGGGCTTTCATGGAATCGATATCATTTTCGGGAATAATCCCCCCCAAAATAACCTTTACATGGCCTAATCCAAGTTTCTTTAACCATTGACACAGTGCAGGTACTAGTGCACCATGCCCATTAGTCATACTGGAGATACTCACCAGGTCTGCTCCCCAATTTTGGACCAACCAGCCCACTTGTTCGGGAGTTTGAAAAAGAGGGGTCATCTTCACGTCAAAACCTTGATCGCTCAAGGCTGCAGCTACGGCGTAAAGCCCCCTGTCGTGTCCATCTTGACCCATTTTAGCTAGGAGAATTTTCGGTTTTCTTCCATTTTTTTTGGCCCAGTTTTCCCCAGTGGATACGGAACGAATAAAAGAGGCCTGTGTTTTTAATTCAGCCTGATAAACTCCGGTTACCCCAGTAGGTTCGGGTTGGTATCGACCAAACACTTGGACCAACACTTCGCTTATTTCACCTAAGGTAGCTCCATGATGCGCCGCCACTACAGAAGCTTCTAAGAGATTTGTTTTTTTGTCTAGGGCTGCTTTTTTTAGGGCCGTTAACGATTGAGCACATAGCGCTGAGTCTCTTTTTAATTTGTGCTCTTTTAATCGGTTACATTGGTTTTCCAGTACTTCTTCCAAATGTATATAACGCAAATGAGGTTTTTCACGTTCATGAGCGGTAAATGCATTGACCCCTACAATGGGGTAGGTGCCCGCGTCGATCTGCGCTTGAGTTTTGGCAGCGGCCTTTAGTATCGACTGCTTAGGGGTGCCTGCCAATACATATGGTGTCATACCACCCAGCTGTTCAATCTCGGTAATTATTTCCCATGCCTCATCAATTAATGACAAAGTTCTTTCTTCCAGTAGGTAACTTCCCCCCAACGGATCTATAGGTCGGGTTAATCCCGCTTCAGTTTGCAGATAAATTTGCGTGTTTCGAGCCCATCGGGCAGAGTCATCGGTGGGTAGCGCCAAAGCTTCATCAAATGAGTTGGTGTGCAGGCTTTGTGTTCCTCCTAGTACGGCAGAAATTGCCTCAACCGCTGTTCTAGTCAAGTTGTTTTTGGGCCATTGGGCTGTCAAGCTCCATCCACTGGTTTGTGCGTGTGTTTTTAATCCCCATGATTTTTCGTTTTTGGCCCCCATGAGTTTCATGATGCGGCACCACAAGACCCTGGCAGCCCTCAATTTGGCCATCTCGTCTACACTGCGCATGCTGATTCCCCAGAAAAATGAAAGTCTAGGCCCAATATCGTCTACCGATAATCCTTTTTCTTTGGCCGCGCGCACATAAGCCCAGCCATCGGCCAAAGTATAGGCCAATTCTTGTGCTGTTGAAGCACCTGCCTCTTGAAGGTGATAACCCGAGATGCTGATGCTGTTAAACAAAGGCATTTTTTGAGTGCAGTATTCCATAACCTGGGCCACTAGTTCCATAGATGCTTCAGGAGGATATATGTAGGTGTTGCGCACCATGAATTCCTTAAGGATGTCATTTTGAATCGTGCCCCTGAGTTGGTGCAGTTCCACTCCCTGTTTCTGGGCAGCAGCAATATAAAACGCCATAACGGGGAGTACAGCACCATTCATGGTCATAGATACGGATACTTTGCCCAAATCAATTCCGTCAAAAAGCGCGCACATATCGTCTAAAGTGTCTATAGCAACACCTGCTTTACCTACATCAGCGATAGCTTCAGCCGCATCGCTATCATAGCCTCTATGTGTTGGTAAGTCAAAGGCTACGGACAACCCAGTCTGGCCTGCAGCCAAGTTTTTTTTGTAAAATTCGTTGCTTTGGGCTGCCGTAGAAAATCCCGCATACTGCCTTATGGTCCAAGGCTTTTGCACGTACATACTCAAATAAGGCCCTCGGAGAAAAGGCGATTTTCCAGCGATCATTCCCTGGTGCCAGCAAGTTTGTTCAACCAATGCGCTTCCCTTGAGTTCGTCATGTGTTCCTATGCGTTTCACAGGCGGTACCATTTTCGTTCATCTGCCTCAGACAATCTTCGGACTGGAAGTAGGGCTATGGATGTTTTTTTGGGGACATATCGGCTAAATGGCGACTTGTTCCAATGTGTGGTATCCAAATCTTTATCTGAAGGTTTTTTTCTCTCCAAAGCTTGATAAGCTTTAAGTGTTTTGATGTGGTGTTGTTCTATTTTTTGTTGAATTATTCCTTGATTCATGGCTTTAATCCAACCCCCTGAATTTCGGATGGATTGATTCAGGGCCAACGCCTTTTGTGCCCACTGATCTGTCAAATAGGCCAGATAATAACTTCCCGCCCCTAGGTCTTGCCCCACCAAGCCAGTTTCATGTACCAAGATGGCCAGTTGGTGAAAGGCCTCTTGTTGGGCTTGAACATCGCCGCTTTGAATCAATTCGTTATGGGCTAGTGGGGCCAGTGAACTGGCCCCACCCATGAGTCCACTGAGCAATTCCGCCGCGCTTTTCAAGGTGTTCTGCGTGGTTTGGTAGGCTGTCTTGTTTCTTCTTGAGGGCCGAACCGTAACGTGGCAAGTCAGCGAAAGTCCATACCAGGACCCCATCGAAACAACCAACCAACGCAAAGCCTTGATCTTTGCCAGTTCCATAAAAAAATCCCCGCTATTCACCATGTACACGTGAACCTGCCTGATTATTTGGCCTGTTGAATCTATGGGTTCGGGCAATAAATCAAAATACACCTCTAACTGAGCCATAGTGTAGGCCAATTGTTGGATGATTGATCCTCCGGATTCTTGATACCTTGAAGCATCGATACACAGATGATCTAATGCCAGATGGGTATGCATTTGCCGCCACTGAGCTAAGTCATTTTGTTGGGTTGTGGACCAATTTCCCGTGATAGCTACCCTGGCCAATGGATCCCATTCAATACGAATGGTTTCTTTTACAGCTAGGGATAATCCCGAGAGTAGTTCGATGAGCTCTTCGGTCACGCTGTAAAACACCCAATGTTGAACTAGAGAAAATGCACCGAGTTTATTCATCAGCGCCAAGGCTTCCGTTGAGGACCCTAACCAGGTAATGCGCAGGTGGTCAGCACCTTTTGACAGTGCTTCTTGAGCACTAATCCAACCCCCTTGAGCATCTTTTGCCCGAATGCGTTCTTGCAGGTAAACTTTTTGGGGGTGCGCTAAATCGGGTGCAATTTTTGGAAGATCTTCCTGGTCGTAAAAGGGTTTGATTTGAATCCCTTCAATTTCCGGACTAATCAACTCTTGATAGCTTTTTCCATCGAGTTGCCATTGCAGCAGTTGTTTCCACTGTTGGGCATTGAACCGCACGGGCTCCTCCATGGGATTTTCGCTATTCATCTTGCGTCGAAATACTGTCTTTAAACTCTATGATGTACACATCTTCGTCAGCTCTATGGTACTGATATTTCTCCCGAGCTACTTTTTCCATAGCCTCGGGGCGATTCAATTCCTTTAGCGCTGCACGATCTCTGTTGATTTCTTGAATCAGAAATATTTTCTGGGCCTCAAGGTCATCGATTTCTTGTTGTAATTCTCGTTGTATCATGAGCGAATTGGTGTCAAAAAACAACATCCAAACAGCAAAAACGCTTAAGATGACCACATAGATGTTGGTGATGGTTTTAAACCAAGTTTTTTCTTTCCAACGATTGAAGCGACTGATCACGATTGTAATTTTTGATGAATAACAGCTTTTACTACGTCTATGGCCACCGTATTGTAGTGGTTATTGGGAATAATCAAATCACAGTGTGCTTTACAGGGCTCAATAAATGCCTCGTGCATCGGTTTTAAAGTCGTTTGGTAACGTTCAAGCACTTCCTGTGTGTCCCTTCCTCTTTGTTGAACATCTCTTTTTAGCCTTCTGATCAGACGCTCATCGGCATCCGCCTCCACATAAATGCGAATGTCGTACAGCGACCTGAGTTCCGGGTCTGAAAGGACCAAAATTCCTTCAACAATTACGACGGATGTCGGCAAAACCTCCACATAATCTTGAGTGCGGTTGTGTTGTTCAAAAGAATAAAGCGGCTGCTTGATGGTTCTACCTGATTTTAGCTCTTGTAAATGCGCTTTTAGCAGATCAAAATCAATGGCATTGGGATGGTCAAAATTTGTGGTGCACCTGGTTTCAAAATCTAGGTGAGTCAGGTCTTTGTAGTAGTTGTCTTGAGAAATCACGCTCACTTGGTCCTTAGAGAGCGCCTCAACCATCTGCTGAACCACGGTGGTTTTGCCACAACCGGTTCCTCCAGCAATTCCAATGATGAGCATGGGGTTCATTTTTTTCAAAGATAAACAAATCCTGAGGACAAAAAATGTACCTTTTCAGGGTGAATAAGCAGCGTATTTTAGGGTTGATGTCTGGCACCTCTTTAGATGGGTTGGACCTGTGTCTGGCTGAATTTATCCAAGAGGATGCGGTTTGGACATACACCATAGTAGCTGCTCAAACCCTAGAGTACTCCCTCCAGATGAAGCGGGAACTCTCCGAGGCTTTGACCTATCCACCAGATCAATTAAACCAGGCCCACCACGCTTATGGATTGTGGTTAGGCACTCAAGCTAGAAAATGGTTAGAAAGTCAGGGTTTGACCTGCGATGCTCTGGCTAGTCATGGACATACGGTACACCATAGACCAGATCAGGGATATACTTTTCAGTTGGGTGCTGGCCAGCCCTTGAGCAATGCCTCAGGGAGTGAAGTGATCTGTGATTTTAGAAGTCAGGATGTAGCCTTGGGTGGACAAGGAGCGCCATTAGTCCCCATAGGGGATGAATTGCTTTTCGGCCAATACGGGTTTTGCCTGAACCTAGGGGGGATTTGCAATGTTTCCATGAAATTTCAGGGCAGCAGAAAGGCATTTGATGTTGGGATGTGCAATATGTTGCTCAACCGATTGGCCGAAGGCCTAGGTCATCACTACGATGCTGGTGGTGAAATCGCGGCCTCCGGTCATCTGTTACCGGAACTATTTGCCGCATTAAACGACCTGGACTACTACCGCATCCAAGGACCTAAATCGACAGGAGTTGAATGGTTTAATCAACATGTGTGGCCTTTGTTTATCGACCGACGAGGTCTATTCCGTGACGACATTAAAGATCAACTCCACACAGCTTGCCGCCACATCGCTTATCAGATAGCCCAATCCATCAACCGATTTACCACCGACAATCGACGTGTGTTGATCACGGGGGGTGGGGCGCATAATGTATTTTTGATTCAGTGCTTGCAAAGTTATCTACCCAAACACTCACTTGTTGTCCCTCAAGACGGATTGGTAGATGCCAAGGAAGCGTTGATTTTCGCATTTATGGGCGCGTTATACCGAGCAGGTCAGGTGAACTGCTTGGCAGAGGTAACTGGCGCCCGAGTTAATTCTATCGCAGGTGTTCAATTTTTTCCACAATAGATATATGGATCAGAAGTTTATACGCATTACCGAACAGCCATCATTGTACGACCATTTAGAACAAAAGACCACCGCCGAGTTATTGGCATCGATCAATGCGGAGGATCGCAAAGTAGCCCTGGCTGTGGCTTCGTGTTTGCCTGAGATTGAACAATTGGTGGAAGCTTTGGTAGCGCGGTTTCCCCAAGGAAGATTATTCTATATTGGAGCGGGAACCAGCGGGCGATTAGGGGTGCTCGACGCTTCTGAAATCCCTCCCACATATGGGATGCCTCACGACAGAGTCATCGGTATAATTGCGGGTGGAGATGGGGCGATACGCCGAGCGGTTGAGGGAGCTGAAGATGACCGCAAGCAAGCTTGGCTTGACCTACAGGCATTTGATATCAATGTCCATGACGTGGTCGTTGGTATCGCTGCATCCGGCACTACACCCTATGTTTTGGGGGGCATAGAAGCTTGTCGGGCCAATGGGATTTTGACGGCTGGAATTACCAATAATCCAGGGTCCCCCTTAGCGCTTTCTGCTGATCTGGGCATTGCTTGTGATGTTGGTCCTGAGTTTGTCACCGGCAGTACCCGCATGAAAAGCGGAACCTCCCAGAAATTGATCCTCAACATGATTTCAACGGCCTATATGATCCGGATCGGAAGGGTAGAAGGCCATAAAATGGTTCATATGCAGCTGACCAATG
>JBEAQS010000051.1:0-2617 GCA_041163765.1 Bacteroidota bacterium
GCTCGACACGTTCCTCACTTGCTGGAGGCGGCTCGCCTGGGTTCTGATGTGATCACCGCACCACCGAAAGTGTTTTGGCAACTATTTGAACATCCGATGACGGACAAGGGCTTAGCGGCGTTTTTGGCAGATTGGGAGAAGACAGGGCAGAAGTTGGAGTAGGCTAAAATTAATCATGGAACCCTGGATGAGGGTTCCATGATTAAGCTCATTGTTTAAAACACATATCCTAAATTAAGCCTGCTTACAGTCATACCAATTCCACCATTGTACTGGGTGTTGGTTTCATAAGCGACATCATGTACTTCACGCCGAATTTCATAACCAATGTCTAAGCTACCGAAAGCATAACCGAGTACAAAACTAAGCGCGTTTCCACCTACATCTAATTTTTCTTCAGTTGTTGTGGATCCAGTTTCTGATTTTTCGGTTCCACTTCCACCAACAGCAAATCCGTAACCGACCTGGAATGTGAATGTTTCACCAAACATGTAGGATACATCCAGAAATTGTGCTGATGTATTTGTAGTACTTTTGTAAGTACTCGAGAGCAAAGTATAACTATATTTTAGAGTTGCATCTGTGCTTGAATACCCTAAGCCAATCCCGCTATCAAATATGTAGTTCAAACCAAATCCCGTAGCAGATTCTTCTTCAATCGTACCACCAAATAATGTAACAATCTCAACGCTATCATATGAATTACTGATGGGCACCGCTAAACGAACACGTTCTTTGCCAGCCATTGCGGTTCCAGCAATCAGTGGTAGGGCCACTACTACTGCAGTAATGAATTTCTTAAACATAACGCTTGCTCCTTATGAAAATAGCAGTCAAAACTGTGCGGACTAAATTTTGGCCTCACATAGTGTGCTTGGACAGCAAAAATGGGGCAAATTCCATCGGAAGGCTGACCATTTTTATCAATAAAAAAATTAGCTTTTACTTCCAATGATTTGGACAAATATAGCCTGGCTAGCTTTAGGATGGTCGCTGATCCTCTTGGGAATCATGATTGTGCCCCTACCGTTGCCGCTGGGGTTGGTCTCTTTCACTTCGGGCCTGGCCATTATCCTACCCAGAAACAAGACAGCACGACGCATTTTGAGCTGGGGGCGTCACAAATGCCCATGGGCTGTTGGTCCGGTGGTAAAAGTCTTGGAAAAGCTAGAAACATCGCGCTGGCTTGGTGGTCGCCGAAAATCTTCGACTCTAACCAAAGAGATACCAGAGTAAAACATAGTTTCACTTTGGCTTACTCTAACCCCTCAAGCCTCTGTCTTTTGTCTTTATTGGATCGTCATAATGCAGTTCAGGTTGACTGGAACTGTCTGTACGTCACTTGGATTTCCCGCCTCGATTGTCAGAAAATTTAGTGAAACAACGTGTCGAATCGGATAGAGAGAATCACAAATAGTTTCTGGCACCCCTAACTTCAATGAGATCTGATTCCCTCCCGAAAGGTTGCTTGGGCTCAGACCAGTGAATTCATAATAGCCGACCTTCCCATCACCAAAACGCAGCAATAAATTAAAATTCTGTGTGGGATTGTTCTGCAGGGTTAGGTCAAGTTGCACAGAATTCCCAGGCTCTAAATTCAGATTGTTTTGTGAAGATGGCAGCACCGAAGTACTTGGAACTGCCGAGTCTGTCCAGGTGGCTTTTTGGGAATTCAGTAAAATGGAGATTTGCTTGTTCAGAACGTCGGCGGTGTTTTTAGTGGAGTCATTCTTTGCAGGAGTTTGGTCTGAAGCACAGCTCAAAATGAGAAAAGTTGAGCTAAAAATGAGGAATCCGAGAAAATTACGGAGTGACTTCATCTAGAGTTCCATGGTCTCAGAGATGTCAAAGTCCATTTATCCAGTGGAAGTGTGGATTTGACAGCCATTGGTTGTGAGTGAACTGACATAATGTGGTATGCTGACCCCTGTCGACGAATGAACCAAGGGACCTGCTACATCGTGTAGATCAAAGTCTGGGCTGAGTTCATAAAGAAAATCGACTAGGGTTCGTTTATCCCGGTTGCTCAGGCTGGTGGAGTTCAAATAGGGGTACATCAAGTCGTTGCTGTCAAAACTATGGCTCCAGATACCCAACATGTGTCCAAACTCGTGTGTGGCAACCGCAGTTGTTGTTGTTTGATCCTGACCCTTGAGCATGTAGATTTCTTTTTCCGTGGTGGCTTGCCCCAACACGTAAGGACTTCCAGCTTTTGCCAGCATCTGTGTGGAGTTGAGCCAATAAACCTTCACATCGGGTGAACCTGTGAAAGATACGCTGATACCAATTTCATTGAGTGTGTTAGCCCAAGCGTTTACGCCCGTTTCAAACCAACTGAGTTCATTAACACTTCCACCCAGTGAATAAGCGGCGTTCGTTGCATTTTTTTCAATCTTGATTGAACTTTTTTTCCCCCAATGGAAGATATATCGGCTCGTGACCGGGTAGTAGTCCTTGGCAGCAGTGTAAGACTCTGAATCACCACAGCCAAAGAGAAATAATCCCGAACCTCCAATCAAAAGATTTCGGCGAGTCAAGGGGCACATTTAATTCCTAGAAGCGATAGGTTAGAGTCGTCAACAAAGCTAATCCCCCCAGGTCAAAATTCTGTGTTTCC
>JBEAQS010000052.1:0-13307 GCA_041163765.1 Bacteroidota bacterium
TCTAAGTGATAGCCTAGAGCATTTTGTGCGCATACCTGTTTGATTCGTTTTAGTTCCTCTACAGACCAACATGCGCCACCCCCTTTGTTGGTGGTGTTCTCGATACAGACCAGGGAAGTTAACGGACTGTGATAAAAATCAGGTGGGTTAATCACTTGGGCTACTTGATCAGCGGTCATCATACCCCGCTCCCCATGAACCAGTCGACAAGACACGCCTGAGTTGAAACTCACCCCTCCCCCTTCATAATGGAAAATATGCGCATACCTGTCACAGATCAATTGCTGCCCTGGCTGAGTATGCACTTTGATAGCCGCTTGATTGGCCATGGTGCCACTGGGAAAAAACAAGGCCGCCTCTTTCCCCAAAAGTTTAGCTACTTTATCCTCTAACTCATTCACCGTAGGATCTTCCTTGTATACATCATCTCCCACTTTGGCTTCCAGCATGGCTTCCAGCATCCCTTGAGTGGGTTTGGTAACCGTATCACTTACTAAATTAATCACTGTTTCCATCAGAATCCGCAGTTCAAAAATTTCTGGTCATCACTTCCAATCGGAGGTCCATCGGGCAAAGCGGGTAGCTCGGAGACTACGCCCGTTGAAGCACCGCTCGCTAAAGATTTTATATGAGCCAGATATAAGGATTTAACGCGTTCTGGAACTTTTTTATTCGTCCACGATTTGGACAATTTGGCCAAATGTTCCTGAGCCATCATGCGAACCTGGGGAAAAACAGACTCGTTGACGGACAAGGCATATACGTAGGACAGATAGCGGGTGCCAATCATTTCTTGTATCGATTGATGGTAGGGAGAAGCGTGTTGTCGACTAAACAAATAGTCACTGGTTTTATCCAATAATTCATCAAATCCTAACTGCTGGTCATCCATCCATTTTTGTTGAACAACCCGGCCGATGCGTTCTGGTTGAAACATAAAACCAAAGGCAATATCCGCTGCGGATACCGCAGCAGTAAATGGATCAAAGGCACTACCTAACTGGCTTTTAAACGATTCCCTTCCTCTTTGATCGCCAAAAACACGGGGAGGAAACAACCCGAGTTTGTCGGCGGGAACAGCGAGTTGTTCTGCGTCCAAAGCGGAGAACAAAGCGCGTAACGCCTTTCTTTGAGCATCCGCTGCGAGCGGGGCAACAGCCGGTTCAACACCCCCTTTCACCTGATAGGCATAAGTCAGCGCACCCAACTGCTTGGCCACTGCCTCAGTTTGGTATCTGTGCCAAAAAAACAAGGGGACAAACACATCTTCCAGCCCACTAGCCGTCCCTTGTTCTAGATTATCCCAGGAAAACCCATTCATGGCTGTCTTGCGTACCGCCAACATGTCATCGAGCTCTGATGCTACATCCGCTCCATTATCCCAAAGGTGGGCCGAAGCACTCGGACTTGAAGCAGGGCGTGCATCTTGATCCGTCAAATACCTCAATCCGCTTTTGTACGCATTGTCAAGTATTTGGGCCAATGCTTTTTCTTGGTCCTCACCCGGGGCTACTGTGCTGTACGCATAGGCTACACTCACTTTATCCCATGCGCCAATACCTGTTTCATACGCATTATCTAAAGATACTTTACCGTTAACCAGAGATAACTGGGGGTGTGGGTAATCCATCACTGAAGACTTGTCTCTGGTACTGGCGGCATAATTATGGGCAAATCCCAAAGTATGTCCAATCTCGTGGGCCGACAATTGTCTAATCCGCGACAGAGCAAAATCCATTAAGGCTTGTTTAGACCGGGCACTAGCAAAAGGTTGTTGCGACAGTGCTTGAGCGATCATATAGTCCTGTCGGATCCGCAAACTGCCCAAAGACACATGACCTTTAATGATTTCTCCGGTTCTAGGGTCAGTAATGCTACTGCCATAACTCCAACCTCTAGTCGAACGGTGTACCCACTGAATTACATGGTACCTCACATCCAATGGATCGATGCTGTCTGGAAGTACTTCAACCCTAAATGCGTTTTTAAAACCTGCTGCCTCAAAGGCTTCATTCCACCAGGCGCCTCCTGTTAACAAAGCGGTACGAATGGGTTCAGGTGTACCATTATCTAAATAATAAACAATTGGTTTTACGGGTTCTGAAACAGCGGCATTCGGATCTTTTTTAATTAAGCGATGTCTGGTAATCCACTTTTTAACAATGGGTTGATCGACTGGTGTTGCATAATCCATATACGTGAACGGATAGGCACCACTTCTGGGGTCGTAGGCCCTGGGCACATATTGATCATCAGGCAACTCAATAAACGAATGGTGCTGAAATACAGTAACCAATCCAGGTTCTGGGGTCACCGAACGAATCCAGGCACCTGTCGGATTACCTTTAAACGTCAACATGACATCCATCTCTATATTTTTAGGGAACGATTTGGTACGATCACTGTTCAAAGCGCTTTTGCTCAAATCAATACTGTAATTACCCTGCTTTGAACTCGCCAATCGAGAGGCTACACCATGAGCATCTTGGAGTAAAAAATCAGTGAGCTCTACGATAGGATCACCTTTTTCATACCCCTTTATCTCAAAACCGTACCTCACTGACTTGGCAAAGGCCTGTTCAACAGAGGCCCGCTCCAAGGGGTTGTCGGTCAATGCACGAAAAGCCAAATTGGGTTGAACCAAAAAAATACGCGGCCCTCTTTGTTCAAAATAGACTACTTGTTCGCTGCCTAATTGGCCGCGATCTAAACCTATATCGTTGCTCCCTATCCCTTGGCTGAGCGAATAGACGTACAGAAACGGTTGCTTGAGTCGTTCTTTAGGGATGCGCGCATATAATTTATTGGCCCCAGTATCGTAATAGGTATCGAAATAACCTGGGCGCAGTGCTGCGTTAGGATGTTGCGCAATCCACTGAGCAGATATCGATTGAGAAATAAATAAAGTGAGTAAAAGCAATTTTCTCATAGCTGGATGATTTGTCCTAAAAATAATCAAAATGACACGTGCAGCGTGGGTTTATTGCTACTTTTGCACAAAATTAATCCTATGGTTACCACAGAGATCACTCAAGATCTGATTAAACGCCTTGGTGCGTTAAGGAGGTATCTTTGACATCGATCAGAAAAGAATACAACTGATCAACGAAGAAGAAAAAGCTGCAGCACCTGACTTTTGGGATAATCCAAGAAAAGCTCAGGAGCAGATGAAATTTATCCAGTCTATAAAATCATGGGTCACCGATTATGATTCAGCAACCCAAAAAGTAGCTGACGTCGAAGTGTACCTGGAATTTTATAAAGAGGGAGCCATCTCAGAACAAGAGCTCGATGACGCAGCGCAACAAGCCACAGAACAAATTGAGGCGCTAGAGTTCAAAAACATGCTGTCGGCTGAGGCGGATGAATTTGACGCAGTACTGCAAATCACTGCAGGCGCAGGAGGCACAGAGAGCTGTGACTGGGCCTCTATGCTCATGCGCATGTACCTGATGTGGGCCGAAAAAAGAGGCTACAAAATAAAAGAACTCAATTTCCAAGAGGGAGAAGTTGCCGGTGTAAAAACGGTGACTCTCGGCATTGAAGGGGCATTTGCCTTTGGATGGCTCAAAGGAGAAAATGGGGTGCACCGATTGGTGCGTATTTCCCCTTTTGACTCCAATGCCAAACGCCACACCTCATTTGCTTCCGTATATGTCTATCCCATGGTAGATGACACCATAGAAATTGAAATCAATCCGGCTGATATCTCCTGGCAATTTGCCCGATCAGGAGGCGCAGGTGGTCAAAATGTCAATAAGGTAGAGACCAAAGCGATTCTAACCCACCACCCAACCGGGATTGTCATCCATAACTCTGAAACGAGATCCCAGCTCGACAACAGAGAAAACGCGATGCGCTTGCTCAAATCACAGCTGTATGAAATTGAGCTGCGCAAACGCATGGAAGCACAAAACGAGATTGAGGCATCAAAAATGAAAATTGAATGGGGCTCACAGATTAGAAACTATGTCATGCACCCCTATCAACTGGTTAAGGATGTGAGAACAGGAATAGAAACCGTTGAAGTTACCGATGTAATGAATGGGGCACTGGATCCGTTTTTAAAAGGATTCCTAATGCTTCATGGGCAAAATAAGGAGCCAGACTCAATTTAACATTTATTTAGCAAATTTGACTTAAACCAATTTGGGTATATACCATCTAAAGTACTTGTCTATGAATCGATTTTTACTCTTTTTTTTGACCGTTTTTACCTTGTTAATCACTGGGGCTGTTCATGCACAGTTTGGCTATGGGAACGGATATGGCGGCAACAGAGATGCTTATGGGCGCAGAATTTCTGCCATCCCCAATAATCCAGCTCCGGAGCCAGAACCTGAAAACTTAACCGCAGAACAACTTGTTGAACAACAACTTCCTGCATTTAAGGCAGCCTTGGAGCTCAATGACTTTGAATTGGCTGTATTGCAATCTGTACTGACAAGACACGTACAAAAACGAATTGAAACTCAATTGCTCAAATTAAGTCCTGAAAAAACTATGGAAGCCATGGAGGCCATTCAAAAAAGCCAAGATGATGAATTGGCGCAAGGATTGCCCCCAGAGAAGTACGAAAAGTATTTAGCGCTTCAAGAAGAAGGATTTAGCCGCGTCGAGAAAAAGAACAAACAAAAAAAGAAAAAGAAAACCTAAATGAATAAACTTAGCGCTTTGTGGATGCTGTTATTGATCACAACAATCAGCTGGGCACAAAACCCAAACAGCCAAACAGTCACCCTCAAAGGTCGTATTCTAGAACAAAGCAGTGATTTGCCCTTGGAATACGCCACATTTGTACTTCAAAAAAGCGCTGACCAAAGCATGGTAACCGGGGGGATTACCGACGAACAAGGCCGTTTTCAGGTAGATATTCCCGCTGGGAATTACGATGTTGTTTTTGAATTTATATCGTATTCTACGGTTCGGTTATCTAACCAAAACATCATCAAAAACACAGATTTGGGAGATGTGCGCATGTCAGCGGATGTATCCCAACTCGATGAGGTTGAATTGATTGCGGAACGAAGTACTGTCGAACTTAGACTGGATAAGAAGATCTATAATGTCGGCAAAGACATGACGGTAAAAGGAGGTTCAGTGACTGATGTACTGGACAACGTGCCCTCCGTGTCTGTTGATGTTGAAGGAGGTATTTCATTGCGTGGAAATGAAAGCGTGCGCATTTTGATCAATGGAAAACCTTCAGCCTTGTCGGGTTTTAGCAATGATGCACTTAGGTTGCTACCTGCCGAAGCCATCGAAAAAGTGGAGGTAATCACAAATCCTTCATCTAGATACGATGCAGAGGGAACCGCCGGGATTATCAATATCATTTTGAGACAAAACAAAACTACCGGGATTAACGGAACGACTAACCTCACATTAGGCGACCCGAAAAATGAAGCGGGAAGCCTGGGGTTAAACCTGAGACAAAACAAATTCAACCTGTTTTCCAACTGGACCTACCGAAACCAAGAAGGACCGGGTAATTCGCTTTATGACCAGATCAACTACAACGACGACGGCAGTATTCGCGGTTATCAAAACGAAAAAAGAAATAACGTTCGAGCGGGAACAAATGCTAACGCTAACGTAGGGATTGAATACTTTATCAACCCAACCACGAGCATCACCAATTCTACTGTTTTCGGATACTCCGAAGGAGACAATACAACTAACATCGATTTTGTCAACTCAAATCCACAGGGGCTACCTTTAGTGAACAGAGTGCGAAATACACTTCAATTGGAACAACAAAGACAATTTGAGTATTCATTAAACGTGACCAAAAAATTTGAAAAAGCTGGTCATGAACTCAGGGTTGATTACCAGTATTCTGAATCTGAAGGTTCCGATGATTCCGTGATTGAGGAAACCTTGATCAGTGAGACTGCCGCAGATGTTCCTACAGAAAAAACAGTCAATCAAGAAGACCAAAGAAGGGCATTATATCAGTTCAATTATGTACTACCGCTAGGTTCAGCAGGCCAATCTCAGTTTGAACTGGGGTATCGAGGAGGTTATGTCAACCAAACAACCGCATTTATTGCTGGAAGCTTTGATCCTCTTGGCACGTTTATCAATAACGCTAATTTTTCAAATACGCTTGAATACCGTGAATGGATACAAGCCGCGTATACGCAATTGGGCACCAAGTGGGAACGCTTCAATCTGTTAGGTGGACTGCGCATGGAACACACCGATATTGGTATCAACCTACTAGAAACACAAGATTTAACCACCAAAAAATACATCAATTGGTTTCCCTCCTTATTCCTCGGATATTCCCTCAATGAGGAAGATCAAATCACGTTGAGTTACAGCAAAAGATTGAGAAGACCTTGGTCTCGATTTATCAATCCTTTCCCTTCCAGGTCGAGCAACACCAACTTGTTCCAAGGTAACCCAGACCTAGATCCTACCTTCACCGATGCCTACGACCTAGGAATGATCAACCAAAGAGAGAAATTCACGTTTAACACCTCTTTATATTACAACCGAAGTACGGGTGTCTTCCAATTTATTACGCAAGAAACAGGAGAACTGATAGCGATTGAAAACCCCAACGACCCCAACACGCCTATTTTAGTGCCTGTTCAGCTTAGACAACCCATTAATTTATCCACAGAAGACCGCTATGGATTTGAGTTTAACACCACATTTACTCCGGTGCGCAATTGGCGTTTTTCATGGGGAATTAATTTATTTCAACGCTCATTGGTCGGAAGCTATACCTACATCAATAGCTTAAATCAAAACATAACGCAAGTGTTTGACAACGACAACTTCAGCTGGCAAAGCAACTTGAGTGCTAAAATAGTTTTGCCTAAAGAAATTAACTTTCAGACCAATGTTCGCTACCAAGGCAGAAGTCAGGATGCCCAATCGATTAACCGCGGAATAGCCTCAGCTAACTTAGCGATGAGCAAAGAGATTCTCGATAAAAAAGGCACTCTAGCCCTGAACGTGAGCGATTTATTTAACTCTAGAAAAAGAATCAGTGATACCAGAACGCTCAACGTACAAACCTATAGCGAAAATCAGTGGAGACAAAGACAAGTCAATGTGAACTTCACGTACCGATTTAATCAATCGCTGAAAGATCAACGTGGTCGCCGACAAAATGGAGGTTATGGTGATGGGCCAGGCGGAGATATGGATATGGAGTTTGGTGGCTAATCCATCAAGCTCAACGAAAAAAGGCGCCCCTTGGGCGCCTTTTTTATTATATAAGTTGCAAGAATTATGACTGATTAGCCTTCTTGGCTGCTTTGATTTCTTTGAGACGTTCTATTAATGAACCACCAATCCAATAAGGAACAACAAAGGTGATTAAGAATATCAACAACCAAAATCCAATAGTTACAATGGTTAAGAATGCGATAAAGCCAAGGTATTGGTCGAACTGGAACATAGTCAATTATTTACTGGTACAAATATAGTTTAGATTATGTGTCACTCACAAATCCAAGGTAAAAAAAATAGAACTTTTTGGCCAATCCCCTACCTTTGTCTTCACCAATTTAATCACTACCATGAAATACAGAATAGAAAAAGACACCATGGGACCTGTTGAGGTACCCAACGATGTTTACTGGGGTGCCCAAACAGAAAGATCCAGAAACAATTTCAAAATCGGTCCCTCGGCTTCCATGCCTCAGGACATTATTTATGGATTTGCCTACCTAAAAAAAGCCGCTGCCTATGCCAACTGTGATTTAGGGGTTTTAGAAGCGTCAAAAAGAGATTTAATCGCTCAAGTCTGTGATGAAATTCTTACAGGATCCCTCAACGATCAGTTTCCTTTGGTCATCTGGCAGACAGGATCTGGCACCCAAAGCAACATGAATGTCAATGAAGTAATCGCACACAGAGCCCAAGTGCTTGCCGGAAAAAAGATCGGAGAAGATGAGAAAGTGATTCAACCTAACGACGACGTCAACAAATCACAGTCTTCCAACGATACATTTCCCACAGGCATGCATATCGCTGCTTACAAAAAAGTAGTTGAAGTGACCCTTCCGGGTGTTCAACAACTCAGAGATACCTTAGCGGCAAAAGCTGCTGAGTTCAAAGACGTGGTAAAAATCGGAAGAACCCACCTGATGGATGCTACCCCACTAACTCTGGGGCAAGAATTCTCCGGTTATGTAGCTCAACTAGACCATGGTATGAATGCTTTGCGCCATACGTTAAGCCATTTAAGCGAATTAGCTTTGGGCGGCACGGCTGTAGGGACTGGACTGAACACTCCCCGCGGATATGATGTGTTGGTCGCGCAGTATATCGCTCAATTTACCGGTCACCCATTTGTTACTGCGCCCAATAAATTTGAAGCTTTAGCAGCTCATGACGCGCTGGTTGAGAGTCATGGTGCATTAAAACAACTGGCTGTATCCCTGAACAAAATCGCCCACGACATTAGAATGATGGCCTCAGGACCTAGATCTGGTATAGGGGAACTGATTATCCCTGCCAATGAACCGGGTAGTTCCATCATGCCTGGAAAAGTAAATCCCACACAAGCAGAAGCACTCACCATGGTATGTGCACAAGTGATCGGTAATGATGTGGCGATCACCTTTGGTGGAGCGCAAGGACATTTTGAACTCAATGTGTTCAAGCCGATGATGGCTGCAAACTTTTTGCAATCCGCTCAATTACTGGGCGAGGCGTGTATCAGTTTTGACGAGCACTGCGCTCAAGGCATCGAGCCCAACACGCCAGTGATTCAACAATTGCTCAACAATTCATTGATGTTGGTCACCGCATTAAATCCGAAAATCGGGTATTACAAGGCGGCTGAAATTGCCAATGCAGCGCATCAAAATGGAACGACACTGAAACAAGAAGCCGTTCGTTTGGGATACGTTACCGAACAAGAATATGACCAATGGGTTAACCCAGCGGATATGATTGGAAGTTTAAAAGACTAATCAAAGAGCACAAAAAAAGAGCGGCCCAAGCATTTGCTTGGACCGCTCTTTTTTTATTAACAGGATGGCTTATTTCAATACAACTGTTGAGCTAGATAACAACCGCAGTTGGTTGTCATAAACTTGAACAGAGTATGAACCAGCTGTAAAGGAAGCACCTTTGATGTAATCACACACATCGATGGATTGGTTCTCATACAAGAAGGTAGTTGACTTGCTGTAGGACAGAGAAGCCCCGCCTACGGTAATGGATTCACCTGCTCCTAGTAGAGCTCCTTGTGGATTTTTCACCTCGATATAAAAAGTTCTATTACCCGATGCAGCAATAGCGTTTTCAGCTACGTTGTAGCACACTTGGAATGCATCAACAGGATTGGCACGCTTACGGGTAACAAAAGAACCGTTAGATTTTTCTTTAACACCAGCAATCTGAACTGAGGTGAGAATCAAAGCAGCGCCTTTTTCTACAGTAGCGTTAAGATCGTTGTTTTTGCTCACAAGTTCCTTGTTTACAGTAGTTTGTACTTCAAGGGCTGCATAAGTTTCATCGCGCTCTTTGGTCAATTGAGCGTTGGCCGCTTCCAATTCAGCAATGCGGTTTTTTAAAGCATCGCTTTGTTTTTGCAAGCTGTAAAAACGAGCTCTGAATTTGCTTAAGGTCGCAATGTCTGCATTAAGACCGCTGATTGAATCTAGAAATTGAGCTACCTCAGCTTTAGCTGCAGTAAGGGCTTGATTCACTTCTTCGTTTTGAGTAACTACTCCGTCGTACTCCGCTTGAAGTTGAGTAAGATCTTGAATAACTAATTCTTTTTCTTGAGTCAAAGCCGCTTCTGTGTTTTGCTTCATGACAAAAAGCGCAATGGCTAATACAGCAGTTACGGCCAATAAAACCGATAAAATGGCTACTGATTTTTTTGAATTGTTTTCTGATTGTGACATAATTAGAAGTTGTTGGTTATGTATAGAAAGGGAACTTTTCCCTTAAAAACAGGGCGAAATTAAGATTTTATAGCCTAAAAACCTATACTTTTATAAGTGAACTGATTAACTATCAAGGATATGACACATTTTAAGTGGATTAACTGTATATTTCAAACACTTACAGCTTTGTTACTGACCACTTTACCCGCTCTAAGCCAAACTTCCTGGTCATTAGGTCTCCTCGAAATAAAACCAGTAGAACACGCCTCGTTTTCACTGCATACACAAAATCTAAGTGTATTAGTGGATCCAGTAGGCGAGCCATCTAGGTATCCCAAAAATCCAACCCTGATACTCATTACCGATGTACACGGTGATCACTTTCAATCAGAAACACTGATGGATGTGGTGGGTGATCAGTCACACATTTTGGCCCCCAAAGCAGTGTTTGATTTGATGCCAGAGTCGCTCCAATCCATCACTAAAATCATGGCCAACGGAGAAACCTTAATCACCCATGGCCTGGAAATTACCGCTATACCCATGTACAATCTAAGAACTGAGGCGCTGAACTTCCATACCAAAGGACGGGGAAATGGCTACGTGCTCCAAATGGAGGGGCAACGTTGGTATATTTCAGGGGACACGGAAGATATTCCTGAAATGAGGCAGCTTAAAGATATCGATGTAGCGATCCTGTGTATGAATCTACCGTATACCATGACCGTAGAAGCTGCATCCAGCGCGATCAAGGAATTTAAACCCAAACATGTTTTACCTTATCACTTCCGAGGAAAACCTGTATGGGAAGATCCCAAAAAAATTGCGGGCCTCGTTCAAGACCCGCAAATTGATGTAGTTATTTTGGATTGGTATCCGAATAACTAGACTATCTCGTCAGTTTTTTATATTTGATTCTCGTAGGCATTACCTCTGCACCCAAACGCTTGCGTTTGTTTTCTTCGTAATCAGAGAATGAACCCTCAAAGAAATACACCTCAGAATTGCCCTCAAAAGCCAATATATGGGTGCAAATTCGATCCAAAAACCATCGGTCGTGGGAAATAACCACGGCACAACCGGCAAAGTTCTCTAGACCTTCCTCTAAGGCTCTGAGCGTATTTACGTCTAAATCATTGGTAGGCTCATCCAACAAAAGAACATTTCCTTCCTCTTTTAACGTCATGGCCAGATGCAGTCGGTTGCGCTCTCCACCAGAGAGTGTACTCACTTTCTTGTTCTGGTCTGAACCTGAAAAATTAAAACGGCTCAAGTACGCACGAGAGTTCACTTGCTTCCCCCCCATCATAATCAACTCTTGACCATCGCTGAAGTTTTCCCAAATTGTTTTGTTTGGATCAATATTGCTGTGGTTTTGGTCCACATAGGCAATCTTGGCTGTTTCTCCTACCTCAAAACTTCCTGTATCTGGGGTTTCTTCCCCCATAACCATTCTAAAAATGGTTGTTTTACCCGCTCCATTAGGTCCTATCACCCCAACAATACCTGCCTGCGGCAAGGTGAAATTTAGTGATTCATAAAGCAGTTTATCCCCATAGCTCTTACTGATGCCCTGTGCATTGAGCACTTGGGTACCCAACCTAGGTCCATTGGGGATATAGATCTCTAACTGTTCATCCAGTTGCTTTTGATCTTGATTCAGCAACTTGTCGTAATTCTGCAGTCTGGCTTTCTGTTTGGTTTGACGTCCCTTGGGACCTTGTCTTACCCACTCAAGCTCTCGTTCCAAGGTCTTTTGACGCTTTGAGGCTGTTTTGCTTTCCAAGGCCAGTCTTTTTGACTTTTGATCCAGCCAACTGGAATAATTTCCTTTCCAGGGAATACCCTCCCCCCTGTCGAGTTCTAGTATCCATCCCGCTACATTGTCCAAGAAGTAGCGATCGTGGGTCACTGCTATTACCGTCCCCTTATATTGAGATAAATGGTGCTCCAGCCAATGGACTGACTCTGCGTCCAAATGGTTCGTGGGTTCATCGAGCAATAAAATCTCTGGCTCTTGAAGCAATAATCTACACAAGGCCACTCTCCTTTTTTCTCCTCCGGAAAGCACACCTATTTTCTGATCTGGATCTGGTGTGCGTAATGCATCCATAGCAATTTCAAGTTTCGTATCTAAATCCCACGCATTGCTGGCGTCGATTTGATCCTGAAGCGTTGCTTGACGATCCATCAACTTTTGCATTTTATCGGCATCTTCATAGTATTCAGGAAGCCCAAACAAATCGTTGATTTTGTTGTATTCTTCTAGCAGTGCTACGGTTTCAGCAGCCCCTTCTTTGACAACTTCAAGAACTGTTTTTTCAGGATCTAGCAAAGGCTCTTGCGGCAAATACCCCACGCGATAGCCTGGTGAAAAAACCACGTCTCCTTGATAATCTTTATCTACACCTGCGATAATTTTAAGCAAAGTAGATTTTCCAGAACCGTTTAATCCCAATATACCGATCTTGGCACCGTAGAAAAAACTTAAATAAATATTCTTGAGCACAGGGGTCTGTGCACTCTTGTAGGTCTTGGTGACCCCGGACATCGAAAAAATGACCTTCTTGTCGTCTGACATATCGCTATATAATCTTAATTAAACCCTTCCTTTCAGCGCATTGAACACCCAGGCAATGGCAAAAAATCCCAAACCAACTGCGGCAAATCCCCAACCAGCCACATCATCATAACGGAATGCCCCTAAGCCTATGAGCAGTAGCCCCATGGCAATCATAATCAACGTGGCATATCCCAAAACTGTGTTCTTGTCCATAACTCAATAATTAACGGTCAAATATCGCTATTTTTTTTAAGCTCATCGCGAATTTGCGGATTCTGATACCGCCCTTATCAACGCGTTGAGCTCCAAGCTGTTTTGATGGGTCCATTGAGGACTTTCAATGAGTCCTTGTTCGATGCAATCAATCACTTCGTTAATTTCATACGTATATCCTTTGCCGATCAAGTCAAAAAATTCTGTGTGACTTCCACGCTCAGGGGTCTGAATCGTTAATCGATCTGTTTCGTGCCAACGAGGATGAAGAAGTACACTACCCAACGTACCTCCAACTTGTGCAGTCATAGCCGAGAACGTACTAAAACTTGAAAACAGCTGAGCTGTGGCCTCTGGATAATTAAATTCAATGCGCAGCTGAGCATCCACGCCCGTCGACGCGGCTATTTTTTGCACGGACATAGAAGTGGGATTCCCCAGTAGTTGATAGGCCCAAAATATTGGGTAGAGGCCAATGTCCCAAAGTGAACCGCCCCCAAGTTCCGGGTTGAGCAGTCTAGATGCAGGATCCCTATCTAAGGCAAAAAATCCAAAATCCGCCTGCACATACCTCAAAGCACCTAAACTTCCAGATCGTGCATAATCCATCGCTTTTTGAACGGCGGGATTAAATCTAGACCAAAGAGCTTCCATAAAAAACAGACCTC
>JBEAQS010000053.1:0-5056 GCA_041163765.1 Bacteroidota bacterium
AAAAGGAGAAGTGTTGTTGAAGGTGGACGCGGCTGAGTATCAAGCAGGTGTTCTGGCCCAACGCGCCAATTTTTACAATCAGGTCACGGCTTTGCTTCCCGATTTAAAACTTGATTTTCCAAATGCATACACCGCTTGGTCTGATTATACCGCACAGTGGTCAATCAATAGTCCAACGCCAAAGTTACCCGAGTTTACCGACTCAGGGGTGAAGAATTATATCACCGGACGAGGAGTGGTGGCTGCCTATTATGCGCTGAAGGCTCAAGAACAAAATTTAGATTTTTATACTGTGCGCGCACCCTTTGACGGTGTTTTAGTCAATGCGCAGGTGACGGAAGGTAGCTTGATTCGCCCAGGTCAATCCTTGGGTACATTTATAGGCGCAGGAGATTATGAGCTAGCAGTTTCTGTAGCCCCATCCTACGCCGCACAATTAAACACCGGAGCCTCTGTTCAGCTTCATGCATTGGATGGGTCTCAGGACTATACAGGTGTGGTCAAAAGAATCAATCAAAGCGTTGACGCTACTACCCAGTCTATTCGGGTATTTATCGGTGTGCGGAGCACGGCTTTAGCCGAAGGAGTATATTTAAATGCCGATCTTCAGGCTCAAGCTATAGACAACGCATTTGCTCTAGACCGAGGTCTGGTCACAGCGGACCAACAAGTTTTTTCTGTGGTTGACAATCAATTAAAACTCATCGATGTTCAGGTGGTTCATTACGCGGAAAAGCAAGCTGTTGTCAGAGGAATTCCAGACGGGACGGTTGTTTTGGCTAAACCTTTGGTAGGAGCCTTTGAAGGAATGCCCGTTTTGCCAACTGCTTCAGTCCAATAGTGTATCCATGAAAAAGCTGATTCAATATTTTACAAAGTACCACGTTGCGGTCAATGTGGTGATTTTTGCCTTTGCACTTTTCGGATATCTGGGATTTAAATCGCTAAAATCTTCCTTTTTTCCTCTAACAGAGTCGCACATAGTGACTATTGCGGTGAATTATCCCGGGGCATCTCCTTTAGAAATTGAAGAGGGGGTAGTGTTGAAAATAGAGGACAACCTAAAAGGGTTACAAGGCGTTGAGCGAGTCACTTCAGTTTCTAGGGAGAATTCTGGCTCGATTATCGTAGAGGTGGAAAAAGAGCGGAATATTGATTTTATGCTCTTGGAAGTCAAGAACGCAGTGGACCGAGTGCCGAGTTTCCCTACGGGTATGGAGCCGTTGGTGGTGGCCAAACAGGAAGTAGTTCGACCTACCATTTCTTTTGGTCTGAGCGGGAATATTCCCCTTAAAAACCTAAAGGATATAGCCCGACAAATCGAGAACGACCTTCGGGCGATTAAAGGCATTTCTCAAATCAACGTAAGTGGATTTCCCGCTGAGGAAATTGAAATTGCCGTTCAGGAGAGTCAGTTGCTGGCCTATAATTTAAGTTTTGCTGAGGTAGCCCAAGCGGTGGGAAGCAGTAACCTGTTGGTGACTGGGGGGCAGTTAAAGACAGATGCCGAGGATTTTTTGATCCGGGCCAACAACAAAAAATACTACGCCGATGAGTTGTCTCAAGCGGTCATTAAAACTTTTCCAGATGGACGAATCGTCTATTTAAAGGACATTGCTACGGTTCGCGATCGATTTTCTGAGACACCCAACGCAACGTTGATCAATGGTAATCTGGCCGTGGAGGTCTCTATATCGAGTACAAATTCTGAAGATTTACTCTCTACTGCAGAGATAGTTAAGCAATATATTGCTGACTTTAACGAGTCACACGACGCTTTGACCCTGACTGTGTTGAGCGATCAGTCGATTACCCTAAATCAGCGCACAGAGTTGTTGTTGACCAATGCGTTTCAAGGAATGTTGTTGGTGCTCATTTTCCTTTCGTTGTTCCTCAATACTCGATTGGCCTTTTGGGTAGCCTTTGGGTTGCCGATTTCCTTTTTGGGGATGTTTGCACTAGCCCCGCTTTTTGGGGTAACCATCAATGTGCTCTCTCTGTTTGGGATGATTATTGTGATTGGTATTTTGGTAGATGACGGTATTGTGATTGCTGAAAATATCTACCAGAAGTATGAGGAAGGTAAGAAACCGATGCAAGCTGCCTTGGAGGGTACTTTGGAAGTTATTCCGCCCATCGTGTCTGCGATCATCACTACCGTTTTGGCGTTCTCTATATTCTTGTTCTTAGATTCCCGTATTGGGGAGTTTTTTGGCGAAGTTTCTGTGATTGTCATTTTGACGCTACTCGTATCCCTGTTAGAGGCCCTGTTTATATTACCTGCCCACTTAGCGCATTCTAAAGCACTACAGCCGTTAGACAAAAGCGCTTCAACCGGGATCGGTTCCGTTTTTGCTCAACTGCGCTCTGTCAATAAGATAGGGGACAGGCTCATGGGCGTTATGCGCGACCAATGGTATGTACCTTTCTTGTCTTTTTCACTAAGGCATCGATTGTTGGTTTTCTCCCTTTTTGTCGCTGCGGTGATATTGACCTTTGGTTCCATTGGTGGAGGGGTGGTGAAGACTGCGTTCTTCCCTAACGTCGCCAGTGATCAGGTGCAAATCACCTTAACCATGCCCAACGGAACTAATGAGCGTGTTACGGATTCAATCATTTCCATGATCGAAAAGCACGCTTGGGAGGCCGATACGTTACTGACGGAAGAATATCTTGCCGGTACGGACAAGAAACTTTTTGAGAATATTGTCAAGCAGATAGGGCCGGGCTCTTCCCGCGCTGAGCTTGAAATTAACTTATTGCCTGGTGAAAACCGTCCAGACGCTGTGGTCTCAGAAGTAGTGACCAAAAAAATCTCTGAGTTGGTAGGGCCTGTCATTGGGGTGGAAAGTTTAGTCTACGGCTCAGGGGGTAATTTCGGAGGGTCGCCAGTATCGATTTCATTATTGGGCAATAATATTGCAGAACTCAAAGCAGCCAAAGCAGAACTAAAGTCGGCTATGTTGGAAAACAGCACCTTGAAGGATGTGGAGGACAATGATCCTGCAGGTATCAAAGAGGTGACCATTCGCCTGAAAGAAAATGCCTATGCCTTGGGCTTAAATTACCGAACACTTATGGATCAAGTTCGTGGAGGCTTTTTTGGCGCTCAGGCACAGAGATTCCAGAGAGGGCAAGATGAAATTCGTGTTTGGGTTCGGTATGAGCGCCAGGATCGTTCTTCGTTGACCAATTTGGAACAGATGCGTATACTCACACCCTCCGGGGCACGAGTTCCTCTGAGCGAAGTGGCGAGCTACGAAATTGCTCGTGGAGATGTGGCGATCAACCATTTGGAGGGTCGACGTGAAATCAGGTTAAGTGCTGATTTAAAAGATCCCAAAGCTACGACCGCTACGGAAGCTACAGAAATGATCAAGTCGGAGGTTTTGCCCCAGATTTTGGCCAAATATCCTTCTGTGACTCCTTCCTATGAGGGGCAAAATCGCGAGGCGGATAAACTGCTTACGTCGCTCAACAAGGCTGGAATCCCCATTTTGGTCATGATTTACATCACCATCGCGTTTACGTTTAGAAGTATGACCCAACCGTTGTTGTTGTTTATCATGGTCCCGCTGAGTTTAACCGCTGTGGCCTGGGGTCACTGGTTACACGGATTCCCGTTAAACGTTCTATCTATCTTGGGAATTATCGCATTGATTGGTATCATGGTGAATGATGGGTTGGTGTTTATCGGAAAGTTTAACAGCAATCTGAAGTCGGGATTAAAGTTTGAGGAGTCATTATTGGATGCGGGTAAATCGCGTTTCAGGGCCATTTTCCTGACCTCAGCTACCACTATATCTGGATTGGCGCCCCTGATTTTCGAAAAGAGTCGCCAAGCTCAATTCTTAAAACCTATGGCCATTTCTATCGCGTATGGGATCGGGTATGCTACTTTATTGACGTTGATTGTATTGCCTATTTTGTTGTCCTTTAACAACCAGCTCAAGGTGTGGATTTCTTGGTTAAAATCTGGCGCGATGCCTTCACCAGAATCGGTTGAACAAGCCATTTTAGAGGAAGCTGAAGAAAACGAATTAAACGATCTGTCTGATGAAAAATAGTTTGCTGTATTTTCTGTGCGCCCTAGGGTTGACTACTGCTTTTTCTTGGGGTCAAACCGTACTTTCTAGAGAAGATGCTCTAGCCTTGGCGCTTGAACACAACTATGGCATATTGATGTCCCGCAACACGCTCGAAGTAGCGGATAACAACCGCTCACTGGCCAATGCTGGATTTTTGCCTAACCTAGCTGTTTCTTCTGGCGCGACGTACAACAATGCCGATACGGACATCTCCTTTCCGGGACAATTTTTAGAGGACGGAACACCGCGTCCAGATGTATCGATCAACGACGCGATTTCAAGAGGATACAACGCTCGATTGACCCTAAACTATACCCTGTTTGATGGGGGCGTTCGTTGGTTTAATTACCAAAGGCTGCGGACCCAGTATCAAATTACTGAATTGCAGCTTCGTGAAACCATTGAACAGACTGTTTTACAGCTTTTTACGGTTTATTTTCAAGTAGCTTTCTTGGAGGAGACTCTGGTAAACAGTCAGGAGGCGCTTTCCATTTCTAAAGATCGCGCCGAGCGTGCCGAGGCTCAGTTTGGATATGGCCAGTCGAATAAGTTGGCGGTGCTCAATGCACAGGTAGATGTGACCAACGACAGTATTGCACTTTTAGGCGTGCAGCGACAATTGAGTACGGCTCAGCGGGATTTGAATACCTTATTGGGCCGTTCAGTAGACCAGAGCTTTACGGTAGACAAAGACGTCACGTGGGCTTCATCAGAATTGTTGTCCCTATCGATGGAGGAAGCCCTGCAAAATAATGTGGATGTACTGCAAGCTAAGGCCTTGCTGACACAAAACAAATACGATGTTAAAATTGCCCAAGGAGGGTATTTGCCTTCGGTAGGGTTGAACGGATCTTACGGTTGGAACGAAAACCAAAACCCGCGTTCTGCATTTTTTCCAGGGACGATCAACGACAGCTACAGTCTTGGGTTAGGGGCTACCTTGACCTGGAATTTATTCGATGGAGGTC
>JBEAQS010000054.1:0-18569 GCA_041163765.1 Bacteroidota bacterium
TCTTTTACACGCTCTTTAAACGCCATATTTGGGTAATAAAAGAGGGGACAAATGTCCCCTCTCACTGTTACTTTTGATTTACTGGGCAAATATACGTCAATTATTTTGATCTCCAAAACCCAGGAGCCCAAAAAATAAATCCGCTTTTCTTGTCAAAATAAAACTTTGTATTAAATTTGCACCCGCATTGGCTTATGGTGTAATTGGTAACACAGCTGATTTTGGTTCAGTCGTTCTAGGTTCGAGTCCTAGTAGGCCAACAACGAAACCCTGAGGAAACTCAGGGTTTTTTTGTTTCCTGGAGCATCAAAAGCTCGCTTTTGAAGGTAAACGGGGAATAAAAAAACAAGAAGCGGAGCTTCTGGTTGTTTTGTTGTTCACACCGCCACAAACAGCCCATTTTCGAGCCGCGCGAGAAAGTGAATCCTAGTAGGCCAACAACGAAACCCTGAGGAAACTCAGGGTTTTTTCATTATGTTTGTGCCTCAAATTATACACATGACACCACAGTTATTTGAGGTCTGGAACCGCCGCTTGGGCTGGATTAGTTTTGCTATTGCTTTGTGCATCTACGGACTTACCATTGAACCCACGGGCAGTTTTTGGGACGCTGGCGAATACATTTCCACAGCCGCCAAACTTCAAATAGGCCATCCCCCAGGGGCACCACTATTACAGATGATCGGTGCGTTTTTTGCCCTATTTGCCATCGACGCACAACACATAGCCCTGATGGTTAATGCAGTTTCCGCGTTTTCTAGTGCCTTCACCATTCTGTTTATGTTTTGGACCATCACCCGTTTGGGGTTGTTGCTCAACCCTCAAACAACTTGGACCTCCAGAAAATACATCGCTCTTTTGGGCAGTGGATTGGTAGGTGCTTTGGGATTTGCCACCACAGATAGTTTTTGGTTCAATGCCACCGAAACTGAAGTATACGCGATGGCTAGCTTGATCATGGCCCTGTTGCTATGGCTCGGACTTAAATGGGTAGATGAAATCGACACACCCAGAGGAAATAGATGGTTGGTGCTGATTTGGTTCATCATAGGGCTCACATTTGGCATTCAATTTATGGGCTTCCTGGCTATTCCCTCCATAGGTCTTCTCTATTATTTTAAGCGATACCCAACCACTACAATAAAGAACTTTGCCCTGGCCAATGCTGCTTCGGTGGCTATCCTACTCTTGGTGTATAAATTCTCATTGACCTATGTGCTCAAAGCCTTCGGTTGGGCCGAAGTGTTTTTTGTTAATGAATTTGGGCTTCCGTTTAATGGAGGATCATTCTTGTTAGGACTTATTATCTCCCTAGGATTTGTTTGGGCACTTCGCTACACCTCCAAAAAGTCACTGCGCTCGGCACATACAGCTGTCCTTTGCGCATTGTTCTTGCTTCTAGGTTTCTCCACCTGGTTAATGTTGCCCATCAGGGCCAATGCTCAAGTTGTGGTCAATGAAAATGACCCCTCTGATGCCAGATCGCTTCTCGCCTACTACAATCGAGAACAATACCCCGGTGTGGACAGCCCTTTTTTCGGTGCCTATTACACCAACTTGTTTTCCAGTGATGGTGTAGATAAGGACGATAAACCCAAATACGAAAAAAACTATACCACAGGAAAATACGAAATTGTCAACGCGTACAAGAATGCAGGACGTGGCGCTGATCCCAAGCACACCGGGTTTTTACCCAGAATGTGGAGTGAACAAAACGCCGAAAACTACATCACCTACTACGGCGCACCTGTTTTTACCGCAAAACCGGAATATGCGGGTAACAAAGATTTGCAAACAGCCATTGCCGAGGTTAGAAAAAATGTCTCTTCAGGCGCTTACGGAGCTAGTGAACTGATCAGCATACTCAAAGAGCTAGGTCCTTATATCGACATACAGCCACCCTCCCTCTCAGACAACCTAACCTATATGATTGATTTTCAATTCAATTATATGTTTTGGAGGTACCTGATGTGGAATTTTGTGGGCAAACAAGACGACATACAAGGCAGGTATGACAACCACGGGAATTGGTTAAGCGGGATTAATTGGATGGATAGTTATCGCCTAGGCACCCAGGATAATCTTCCAGAGGACATAGCCCAAAACAAGGGGCGCAACACATATTATTTCTTGCCCTTTATACTAGCCTTGATGGGAATCGCCTATCAGTTTAGGAAGGATAAAAAACAATTTTGGGTGTTGATGGTATTTTTCCTATTCACCGGATTGGCCATTCAATTTTATACCAACCCGCCTATTTTTCAGCCCCGAGAAAGGGATTATTCTTTAGTTGGTGCCTTTTATGTGTTTGCTATTTGGATGGGATTAGGGGTTATGGCGCTCTATGAGGTACTAGCTAAAATCAAAGACCATCGTTTTACTGCCCCATTGACTGTTGGATTAGGACTTTTGGCAGCTCCTGTTTTGATGGGTGTTCAAAACTGGGATGACCACGACAGAAGTAACAGATACACTGCTCGTTCTACAGCAGAAGCCTATTTGAAATCCACTAAGGAAAACAGTGGTGCCCTGATTTTTACTATAGGGGACAACGATACTTTTCCTCTTTGGTACCTCCAGGAAATAGAAGGCTACAGAACCGATGTTCGGGTGATCAACACCAGTTTATTGGCCACTGACTGGTATATCGACCAGATGAAGCGCAAAGCGTACTTAAGCGACCCTATTCCTAGCCAGCTCAACCACAATCAATACAGATTTGGTACGCTCGATGCGGTATACTACCAAGAAATAACGGACAACCGCTGGACTATTCAAGACTGGATGGCTTGGATTAGCAGCGGAAAACCTCAAACAAAATTTAAATATATATTGGAGAATAAAGGGGCTGACTTGAGCCAATACCCGGAGTCAAGCTTGAATATCGTTTACTATCCAACCAATAAAATACGAATTCCTGTCAACAAAAAGAATGTTTTGGAAAGTGGCTTAGTCGCCCTTAAAGACAGTGCGCTGATCGTAGATTACATAGACATTGATCTACCTAAGAGCGCATTGCCCAAAAACAGACTATTGATGCTGGATATTTTGGCCAACAATGACTGGAAACGCCCCATCTATTTTTCAGGGGGCAGTTTTGATCCCGCTGAGTACATCTGGATGCAAGACTACCTTCAACTGGATGGACTAGCCTATAAACTTGTGCCGATCAAAACACCCAAGCAAAACAGCTATGAGTTTGGACGAATAGATACGCAAACCATGTATGATATAGTCACTTCATGGACTTGGGGCAACTCGGATGATCCGAAGCTGTATATCGACGGACAGACCAAAGTACAGGGATTGTCGTTCAGAACTCATCTTGCTCGATTAGTCAACGCGCTACTAGCAGAAGGAGCTAAAGAGAAAGCAATAGAGATTTGCGACCTAGCCATGAGGTATGTACCTCTACAGCAATTTGGTTTTTACGCCTTCGTAGAACCATTTATTGAGGGGTATTATCAAGCAGGCGCTCTTGAAAAAGGAGATAAACTCTATAGAGATCTAATCGCTCAATACCAAGATCATTTGGACTACTACGGACAACTTCCTATAAAGGAGCAGTCGCGAATGATACAAGATATCGTCGGTGATCTAGATAGTTACCGCACAGCTTTTGAATTGTGGGCCTCCTTCCATCCAGAGGATCAATGGGCTGAAGAATCAGCAACGTTTAGCAGTTATATCGAACGTTTTAGTCATTTTTACAGTCAAGATGAAACCCCAATAGATTTAGGAGATGGACCAGCTGATACCTTGGGTCAGTAAAACAAACAGGCCGGAGCTGAGCTCCGGCCTGTTTGTTATCAGTACCTTCCTGGTTATATATGTTCCTTGAGTTTGATGAGCAAGGTGTTGGCATCTTGTTCCCCACTCTGCCTCCAAAGCATTTCTCCTTGTTTGTAAATCATCAGTGTCGGTAGTGTCTTTACGCGTAAAGCTTCACTGAGGACTTGATTCTTATCCACATCGATCTTGATTACCTTTCCTTTGTCACCCAAAGCAGCGGCTACGTGGTTAAGTACTTCGTGCATCTGCTG
This sequence comes from Bacteroidota bacterium, assembly GCA_041163765.1. Classification (GTDB taxonomy): domain Bacteria; phylum Bacteroidota; class Bacteroidia; order Flavobacteriales; family Flavobacteriaceae; genus MAG-120531. The sequence goes on from JBEAQS010000054.1 coordinate 4,044, forward strand.
AGCAGACTCGCTCCACTCTGTGTAGAATTGCAACAGAACGGGAAAAGGCACGTCGATTAATTCTCCAAATTTTGACATAAACGGCTGATTAGCGGTTCAAAAGTAGTAAAAAAAAGTTTCTGGCAAGACAATCAGGACTAGGCGACTGTATTCGTGCCTTTTTTCAAGACTATAGAGGTGATTTCAGGCCACATACCTACCCGACCAGGATAGCCGATAAATCCAAAACCTCGATTGACATTGATCCACTGGCCCATCTCTTGATATAGACCTGCCCAATAGGTATACCTCCACTGAACTGGGCTCCACTTGATCCAACCTGGAATCTCTACCCCAAACTGCATCCCGTGGGTATGTCCGCTTAGTGTCAAGTGGTAATGGGTATCCTCCTTCAAAACCACATCCTCCCAGTGTGATGGATCGTGAGACAATAATACTTTAAAACCATCTTTGGGTACTTGAGCGCTGGCCAGGGCCAAATCGCCCTTTTTAATAAATCTTCCTCTACCCCAATTTTCTACCCCAATGAGGTGTATTTGTTGACCATCTTTCTCAATGACACGGTGTTCATTGCGCAATAAATCAAAACCTATTTTTTCATGGGTACCGACTAAATCAGCAAAATTATCCGCCTTTTCCTGATCACTAGACCACTCGATATAATCCCCATAGTCGTGATTCCCCAAAATTGAATACTTACCTACAGGCGCTGAAATCTGAGCAAAAATATCCACCCAAGGCTTCATCTCCACAGCACTGTTATTGACCAGATCACCAGTGAACACAACCAAATCAGCCTTTTCAGCATTGACTAGGTCAACCCCATAGGCTACCTTTTCTGGATCGTCAAAACTACCCGAGTGTATATCCGATATCTGAGTTATTTTAAACCCATCAAATGCCTCGGGTAAATCGTCAAAATACAATTCATACGACAAAACCTTGTAGTTGTACTTACCTTTGTACATACCGTAGAGCAAGGCACCGAAAGGCAGAGAGGCTATGCCCAGAGCTAGTGCACTGATGAATTTTCTTCTACCTGGTAAAAGCGGCGCTGGATCTCCGACCACTTTGCGAAAACCAGCCACAATAAACCGAACCAAATCTTCAGACAACAGGACAGAGGTAGCTGTCATTTTAAAAACCATGACTGATAGCAGCAATCCAAAAGCCCAACCCGTTATGGGGGTTACCCCAATCCTTGAGGTGACTCCTGAAGCAAATTGAGCTATAAAGAAGACCAAAACGCCGCTCCAGGCTATGGAAATCAGCCACCATACCCAGGCTTTGGGCTGTAATGTTTTCAGCGCCTGAAAAGCATAAGCTCCAAAAAACGCATAAAATGCAATAAATATAACCCAGCGCATCATCAAATTTTTGGCAAATATAGGATGCTCGCAGTCAATGGATCCTAAAGTTTTCTTAAGACCTCACAAACTTGTCTGATTTTTTCTGCCGAAGTATCGTATTGATATTGCTCTACCATAAGGTTGGGAGAAATCAAAGGCACCTTAGGTGGTGACTCCAATACCTGTTCAGGAACTATGCCCGATAGATGGATGGCCCGAAAACCTGCGGATTTAAACCGCATAATTTGATCAGGTTTTACCCCAGAACCAGGCATCACGGTCATCTTTTTAGCCCTGAGTTGCATGCGTTCCAAGGTAGCCAAACCCTCCATAGCTGATGACGCCCCTCCAGACGAAAGTACCGTATCCACGCCCAGGTCTTCTAATACAGATACTGCCTCAACTGGGTCGTCCAACCAGTCTATGGCCCTGTGAAAGGTGCATTTCATTCCCTGTGCCGCATAGAGCAACTGACGCGTGCGCACTTGGTCGATTTTATTGTCTTTAGTCAGTACGCCAAAAACAACCCCTTCAAACCCTAAACTTCTGCACAGAGAAATATCCGAAATCATCGAAGCAAATTCGTGGTTTGTGTAGGTAAAATCCCCCATTCTAGGTCGGATTAATACGTGGACTGGAATCCTCAGTTGTCTGCGAACTTGCTCCATCACTCCAAATGAGGGCGTTACTCCCCCTACGCCGATCGCCGAACACAACTCGATCCGTTGAACACCAGCGTGCTGAGCGGTCAAGGCCGAGGCAATGGTGTGGGCACAAACTTCAACCTCCATAGTCGATTCTTTTTACAAAGAAACAAAAAAACAAAAGCCCCATACCCTGGTCCTTTCACCGAACAAAATCATGGGGTAAGCCGATATTCTTTTGTAGATTTACCCATGAAATTAACGTTATGACTCCAAAAAAAAGACTCTTTTTGCTCGACGCCTATGCGCTTATATTCAGAGGGTATTACGCGATGATAAAAAGCCCACGTATTCATTCTAATGGCATGGAAACCTCCGCCATATACGGATTTGTGAATTCTTTATTCGATGTGATCAACCGAGAAAAACCAGATCATTTGGCGGTTTGTTTTGACAAAGGAGGTAGTCATGAGCGCACGGCAGCATTTGAAGCCTATAAGGCCAATAGATCTGAAACCCCAGAAGCCATAAAAATAGCTGTTCCCTATATCCACCAAATTCTTGAAGCCATGCACATTCCCATTGTGGAACAGGAAGGCATGGAAGCGGACGATTTAATTGGAACCTTGGCCAAACAGGCAGAAAAAGAAGGGTACTTGGTGTACATGGTAACCCCTGACAAAGACTTTGGCCAATTGGTCAGCGAGCATATCCTGATGTATCGACCTGCGCGCATGGGTAATGGTATTGAAATTTGGGGTATTCCAGAGGTTCAAGAACGTTTTGGGGTCCAACGACCTGAACAGGTCATCGATTATTTGGGGATGATGGGTGATGCAAGTGACAATATTCCCGGTCTACCCGGTGTGGGAGATAAGACCGCCAAGAAATTCATAGAGACCTACGGCACGATGGAAAACTTGTTGGCCCACGCCCATGAGCTAAAAGGTAAAATGCGTGAAAATATTGAGGGTGCTAAAGAGTTGGGGATGCTTTCAAAACAGTTAGCTACCATCAATACTCAATGTGATGTTCGTTTTGACGCTCAAGACTTTGAACTATCCGTACCCGACATGGATCGGGTTACCCAACTATTTGAGTCCTTGGAATTCAGACGACTAAAAACTCAGTTTGACCAACTATACCACAAATTAAACGGAACTGCCTCCCAGTCAATTCCCGATTCAAACAAAACACCTGCCCCAGCAAACGCAGCACCTGCTCTTCCGGGTCAAGGCCAATACTCCTTATTTGATGCACCAGCCCCCACTACCCGGGGTGCAGAGCCCTCCACAAGTTTCCAAAGAACACATTTGGCACAAACCAGCCACCACTACCAGGTGATACACCCCGGTCTGGGATTAAAACTTTTGGTGGAAACACTTTGCCAGCAACCGAGTGTTTGTTTTGATACAGAAACGACCTCACTCAACCCTATGGAGGCTGAATTAGTGGGGATATCGCTGAGCTGGGAAGCCCACAAAGCCTATTTTATTCCGCTAGGCCCAGATCCCCAACAAATACAAGGTGCCCTGGAACAGCTACAGCCATTTTTCAGGTCAACCCAAGTGGAAAAAATAGCCCATAATCTAAAGTATGACCTTAAGGTACTTAAACGCTATGGCGTCGAAGTATCAGCGCCTTGGTACGATACCATGATTGCGCATTATTTGATCAATCCAGACATGAGACACAACATGGATGTATTGGCCGAGACGTACCTCAACTATCAACCCATCAGCTACCAGGATCTTGTCGGTAAGGGAAAACAAGAACTATCGATCAGAGAAGTCGACCCTGCCTTGTTGGCTGATTACGCTTGTGAGGATGCGGACATTACGTATCAACTGGCAGAACTGTTCAAAAAGGAACTAGCTCAAGCGGAAAATACCTCCTTGATCGAGGAGTTAGAACTGCCGTTAATCGATGTTTTGGCGGACATGGAGCTTGCCGGAATCAGTTTGGATCAACCGTTTATCCACCGACTTTCCATAGAACTGGAACGAGACCTCAATACACTGGAACAAGAAATCTATCAATGTGCGGGTACCACCTTTAACATCGCTTCGCCTAAACAATTGGGAGAAATACTGTTTGAACGACTAAAACTGGTCGATAAACCAAAAAAAACAAAAACAGGTCAGTACGCCACCTCTGAAGAAGTGTTGTCTTATTTAGCCAAAGATCATGAAATTGTGCGCAAAGTACTTGAATACAGGGGATTGGCCAAGCTTAAGAGCACCTACATTGACGCATTACCTACCCAGGTGGACAAAAACACACACCGAATACACACCGAATACATGCAAGCGGTAGCCGCTACTGGAAGGTTGAGCAGCAATAACCCAAACCTGCAAAACATCCCCATAAGAACTGAACGAGGACGCGAAGTGCGCAAAGCCTTTGTTCCTAAAAACGATCAATATGAACTGATGTCTGCGGATTACTCTCAAATTGAATTGAGAATCATTGCGGCGCTCAGCCAGGAAGACCACATGATTGAGGCGTTTAAGCAAGGGGCTGATATCCACACCGCTACAGCGGCAAAACTTTTTGATATCCCACTAGCAGAGGTGACAAAATCGCAAAGAAGTCAAGCCAAAACAGTCAACTTTGGCATCATTTACGGGGTATCTGCGTTTGGACTGAGCAACCAAACAGACCTGAGCAGAAGCGAAGCCAAAGAAATGATTGAAACCTACTACGCTACCTACCCAAAACTGAATACCTACATTCAATCACAGATTGCCTTTGCCCGAGAACACGGATATGTACAAACGGTTATGGGACGTAGGCGGTATCTGAAAGACATCAATTCATCGAATCCAGTAGTGCGTGGTGCCGCTGAGAGAAATGCTGTAAACGCACCCATACAAGGATCAGCAGCCGACATCATCAAAGTAGCGATGATACGCATTCACGAGTCCATGAAGCGATTAAACCTACACTCCAAAATGCTACTACAGGTGCATGATGAATTGGTATTCGAAGTGTATTTACCGGAAAAAAATCAGCTCACAGCGTTGATAAAAAAAGAAATGGAGGGAGCCTATACCTGTGCCGTTCCCTTAGAGGTAGAGATTGGATCAGGATCTAACTGGTTAGAAGCGCATTAATAAGTGACTTTTTTTGAAAAAAATTAGAAATATTTGAAATTACAGATTTGCATTATCGCAAATTAAATGTACATTTGCAGCCCGTTTGTAGGGAACAACGTGTTTAATTAGAAGATTATGAGTGTAGACACATTAAGTTATAAGACTGTTTCAGCCAACAAAAACACCGTTCAAAAAGAGTGGGTTTTGGTAGATGCTGAAGGAGAGACTTTGGGTCGTTTGGCTTCGAAAGTAGCCGTAATGTTGCGTGGCAAGAACAAACCAAACTATACCCCACACGTAGATTGTGGCGATAATGTTGTGGTGATCAACGCCGAAAAAATCCACTTGTCTGGAAACAAAATGCAAACCAAAACTTATGTGCGTCACACGGGGTATCCAGGTGGACAACGCAGTTTATCTGCTGTTGAACTGATGGCTAAAAACCCAACACGCATGGTAGAGAAATCTATCAAAGGTATGTTGCCTAAAAACAAATTGGGAGCTGAGCTATTCAGAAACCTAAAAGTGTATGAAGGAGCTGCACACCAACAAGAAGCGCAAAAACCAAGAGTAATTAATCTTAAAGAATTCAAATAATGGGGGCTATTCACAAAATTGGAAGAAGAAAGACTGCTGTTGCCCGCGTCTATGTGACTGAAGGAAAAGGCCAAATCACCGTAAACAAGAAAGACTTGGCTGAGTACTTGACTACAAGCACCCTACAATACAAAGTACAACAACCTTTTTCTTTAACTGGAACAGAAGGTTCATACGATGTTAAAGTAAATGTTTTTGGCGGTGGAATTACCGGACAAGCTGAAGCGATTCGTTTAGCTATCTCCAGAGCACTTTGCGCCATCAACGAAGAATTCAGAGCGATCCTTAAACCAGAAGGTCTTTTAACCAGAGATCCAAGAATGGTGGAACGCAAAAAGTTCGGACAAAAGAAAGCACGCAAGCGCTTCCAGTTCTCCAAACGTTAATACTACAGTGGTTTTCCCTTGGAAAACCACTTTTTTGTTCCTTGAAACCGCCCTTTGGGCACCAAATACCATAGAGTCCGCACTGCGGGCAACTAGTTTAGCATCTAAATGTCTCGTGCGCTGCACAAGGGATATTGCTAAAAATTATTAAGAACGTAAACTAAGTAAAAAAATGGCAAAAATTGAAGTTAAAGACCTCTTGGAGGCAGGTGTACATTTTGGTCACCTTACCAGAAAATGGAACCCACACATGGCTCCATACATTTACATGGAACGCAATGGAATCCATGTAATCAACCTCTACAAAACAGCGGCAAAATTAGAAGAAGCTAACGAAGCTTTGAAGAAAATTGCTGCTTCCGGCCGCAAAGTATTGTTTGTAGCTACCAAAAAACAAGCCAAAGACATCGTAGCTGATTTAGCTGGAAAAGTTAATATGCCCTACATCACTGAGCGTTGGCCAGGTGGGATGTTGACCAACTTTGTGACTATTCGCAAAGCTGTTAAAAAAATGAGTTCTATCGACCGTATGAAAACGGACGGTACGTTTGAAACGCTCTCTAAAAAAGAAAAATTACAAGTGGATCGTTTGCGTGCTAAGTTGGAAAAAAACTTAGGTTCCATCGCTGATATGACTCGTCTACCTGGAGCTATCTTCGTGGTAGATACCATGAGAGAGCACATCGCTGTGAAAGAAGCCAAAAAATTGAACATCCCTGTGTTTGCTATGGTGGATACAAACTGTGATCCAAAACCAATCGACTTTGTGATTCCTGCCAATGATGATGCTTCAAAATCAATCGAAGCCATTATGGGAAGTGTAGTTACGGCTATTACAGAAGGTTTGTCTGACCGCAAGGCAGATAAAGATGTTTCTGACGATGCTCAAATGGAAGCGATGGAAGCAGCTGCTGAGATCAAAGAAACTACTGTAGACCTAGAAAGCAAAACAGTAGCCGAGTTGAGAGAATTGGCCATTGCTAGCGATATCGCTGGTGCAGCCACGATGAAAAAAGCAGACCTAATCGCTGCATTGAGCTAATCATTTAATACCAAATATCATGGCTAATATTACCGCCCAAGACGTAAACAAACTCAGACAGACCACAGGTGCTGGAATGATGGATTGCAAAAAAGCATTGGTGGAAGCTGATGGCGATTTTGAAAAAGCGATTGAAATTCTGCGCAAAAAAGGACAAAAAGTAGCCGCTAACAGAGCTGACCGTGAGTCAACTGAAGGTGCTGCCATCGCCAAAGTAAATGCAGCTCAAAACCAAGGAGTTGTGATTTCGCTAAACTGCGAAACTGACTTCGTAGCCAAAAATGAATCCTTCACTACACTAGCTCATGCTATAGCTGATTTAGCTATGGGATTTGACTCATTAGAATCACTTCTTGCTGCCGATTTTAACGGGATGTCTGTTCAAGAAAAATTGACGGAACAAACCGGTGTGATTGGAGAAAAAATTGAAATAGGAAGTTTCAAGAAACTGTCTGCACCTTTTGTAGGTTCTTACATCCACGCTGGAAACCGCATCGCTACTTTGGTAGGTCTATCTGCCTCTGTACCAGGTTGCGAGACCATCGCTAAAGATGTTGCCATGCAAGCAGCTGCTATGAATCCTGTGGCGCTCAACGAAAGTCAAGTAGATCAAGCGATCATCGATAAAGAAATTGAAATCGCTAAAGATCAATTGCGCCAAGAAGGTAAACCAGAAGCTATGTTGGAGAAAATTTCTCAAGGGAAACTTCAACGTTTTTTCAAAGACAACACCTTGGTTAACCAAGAATTCATCAAAGACAACACCATGACTGTAGCACAATATGTGCAAACAGCTGACAAAGGATTAACTGTTACCGAATTTGTTCGTGTAGCCTTAGGTTAATTCATCTACTTGATGTATCCACTAAGCTGCTGGTTGTCCAGCAGCTTTTTTTTTATCCACTATGCTTGGAAAGGGATGGATTAAGGCACAGACTCTTTTTTTTTGATTATTTTTGTGGCACCAAAACAAGCCCCATGAAATACCGACGCATCCTGTTAAAACTAAGTGGAGAAGCCTTGATGGGTGATCTTCAATACGGCATAGATCCAACCCGCATTTCACAATATGCTGAAGCGATCAAAGAGGTCGTTGAATCTGGTGTTGAACTAGCCATCGTTATTGGAGGTGGAAATATTTTTAGGGGGGTATCCGGTGCGAGCAATGGAATGGATCGAGTTCAAGGAGATCATATGGGCATGCTGGCCACCGTCATCAATGGACTCGCTTTGCAAAGCGCCTTAGAAGAGATCGGTGTGCCGACTCGTCTTCAATCTGCCATTCACATCAATCAAGTAGCCGAGCCATTTATCCGACGTAAAGCCATGAGGCACCTCGAAAAAGGACGGGTGGTTATTTTTGGCGGAGGAACGGGTAACCCCTACTTCACCACAGACTCTGCCGCGGTGCTTAGGGCTATAGAGATACAAGCAGACGTAATCCTCAAAGGGACTCGTGTCGATGGTATTTATACCGCAGATCCCGAAAAGGATGCTGCAGCCACTAAATTTGACACCATCACATTTAATGAGGTGATCAAAAAAGGACTTAAAGTGATGGATACCACGGCATTTACTTTGAGTCAAGAGAATGAACTGCCGATCATTGTATTTGATATGAACACCCAAGGTAACCTGTTGCGCATTGTGCGCGGTGAGGCAGTGGGAACAATAGTAAACGCCTAAGAGAACACCCATGAACGAAGAAGTACAATTCGTATTGGACAGCGCCGCCGAGCAGATGGAAAAGGCGTTGTCTCACTTAGAGAAAGCATTTGTTAAATTGCGCGCAGGCAAAGCTAGCCCAGCTATGCTTTCCTCCGTTTTGGTTCAATACTACGGAAACCCCACTCCCCTGTCTCAAGTAGCCAATATCAATACACCTGATGGGAGAACGCTAACGGTACAGCCCTGGGAGAAAAATATGATCTCTGAAATTGAAAAAGGAATCATGGTCGCCAACTTAGGCTTCAATCCCATGAACAACGGAGACTTAATCATTATCAGCATCCCGCCTTTAACCGAAGAAAGAAGGCGTGAACTATCCAAAATGGCCAAGGCAGAGTCAGAAGATGCCAAAGTAGGCGTCCGATCAGCGCGTCAAGAGGCCAACAAAGATTTAAAGGCTGCAGAGTTACCTGAAGACGTGCTCAAAGACGCGGAAAACAAAGTGCAACAGCTTACCGACAAATACATCGCTAAAGTAGAACAGTTATACAGCGTTAAGGAAAAAGAAATCATGACCGTCTAATCCATTGGTGGCAGAACACATGCTGCCCAGCTTTGACATACGCCTATGAAAACCAACGGATTTTGGCAACTTATCGCCCGGGTCATTCTTAGAAATCGCTTACTGATCCTTCTGGTAATTGCTGGAATCACTGCTGCGCTGGCTACCCAATGGAAGTACATGAGGTTCTCCAACACGGAGGCCAATCTTTTGCCTATTGATCACCCGATCAGCCTCACCTATCAAAACTTTTTATCTCAATTTGGCGAGGAAGGCAATATCGTGGCTGTCGCCATCACTCATGCGGACCAAATATCTGCCGAATCCTTAGGGCATTGGCATGAATTTAGCCGCTCGCTGGAAAAATTGGACGAAGTAGACTTGGTACTTTCCACCGAGAATGTACGCACGCTCAAAAAAAGCGAATCTGGAGACCGTTTTACTTTTAGCCCCTACTACGAAGATGTGGAACAAACACCTGATCCCGAATCTTTAAAACATTTCTTTATCTCCCAACCGTTCTACGAACAAATCCTATACAACAAGGAGACATCAACCGTGAGAACGTTGATTTATTTGGACAAAAAAATCGTCAATACTTCAGCCAGAAAAACCTTCATACTGGAGAAGTTTAACCCATTGGTAGAAAAGTTCGAACAGAACTCCGGTCTGAATGCCTACGTATCTGGTATGCCCTACATACGGACCATGAATGCACAAAGCATTATCGATGAAATTGGGCTTTTCATATTGGGCGCATTGGTGGTGACCACCCTAATCTTCTTTTTGTTTTTTAGGTCCTACCGAGCCACCTTGATTTCTATGGCCGTGGTAATCATAGGCGTTATGTGGTCGTTTGGTATCTTGGGATTGTTGCGGTACGAAATCACCGTGCTTACCGCGCTGATTCCCCCATTGATTATCGTGATAGGTATTCCCAATTGTATCTTCTTGATCAACAAATACCAACAGGAAGTAAAGAACCATGGAAACAAAGCGCTTTCGCTGATTAGGGTGATTGGAAAAGTGGGCAACGCCACCTTGATGACCAACATGACCACTGCTTCGGGGTTTGCCACATTTGCCTTGACCAACAGTAACTTGCTCAAAGAATTTGGCATTGTAGCGTCAATCAATATCTTGGGTATTTTCCTCTTGTCCATTGCCATCATTCCCATCATCTACAGTATGATGGATAAGCCCAAAGACAGGCACCTGAAACATTTAGAAAAAAGATGGATCGGGGGTTTTGTACAGTGGACCATTGAGGTCGTGCGCCATCGCAGAGTAACTATCTACATGATAGCCATTTCTGCACTAGCCATCAGTATCATAGGGATTTTCCAAATCAAAACCTCGGGGTCACCCATTGAGGATATGCCCAAAAACAAATCTTTTTACCAAGATATTGGGTTCTTCGAACAGGAATTTACCGCCGTATTGCCCTTGGATATTGTTGTAGAAACCAAACAAAAAAACGGGGTATATCGCCCTGCCACCTTGAAGCGGATCGATGAACTTCAGCAATACATAGAAACCGAAGAAAATCTGGCCAAGCCACTATCTGTAGTCAACCTGGTTAAATATGCCAAACAAGCCTACTACAATGGCTTACCTCAATACTATGAATTGCCCAGTCCACAAGAGCGAAGTTTTATCAACCAAGCCATTCTCAACAGCAGTGAGTCACAAAATAACTTACTCAGTGCCTTCACCGATTCCAGCGGGCAAATCACCCGTATTTCCACAGGAATTAAAAATCTAGGAACAAAGGAAATGGAATTGGTGTACAGCGGTTTAGACAAAACACTCGATCGGCTTTTTCCCAAAGAGCAATACACTACCTATACGACTGGAAAAGCACTTCTGTTTCTCAAGGGAACAGAATATTTAATCACCAACTTAATGATCTCACTAGTACTAGCCATATTGCTCATCTCCCTATTTATGGCCTATCTGTTTAGATCGTTTAGAATGATTGTCATTTCTTTGATTCCCAACATATTACCCTTAATCATAACCGCTGGGATTATGGGTTTTGTCGGCATTCCCATCAAACCATCAACCATTTTGGTATTCAGCATTGCCTTTGGAATATCGGTAGATGATACCATTCACTTTTTGGCCAAATACCGACAGGAATTAGTCTTGCATCAATGGAAAATTAAAGTCTCTGTATACGGAGCACTCAAAGAAACTGGGGTGAGTATGTTTTACACCTCCATCGTTTTATTTTTCGGATTCTCTATATTCACCGTATCCGATTTTGGCGGCACCATCGCCTTAGGTGCCTTAGTGTCCATCACGTTATTACTGGCGATGTTGTCAAACCTTGTATTGCTACCTGCCCTATTGCTTTCATTGGAGCGAAGTATTGCCAACAAAAACACCTTAAAAGAAATCCCCCTGGATATCCTCCCGGATGATTCAGATCAATAAATTATCTTTGTTTCCTTATTTGCCTATACAAGCTGACTATGAAAACGCCTACGATTTGCCAATTGCTCCTAGAAGACAAAACAGCTAAAAACATTACCGTTCAGGGATGGGTACGCAGTTTTAGAAGTAACCGATTTATTGCGCTAAACGATGGATCAACCGGTCAAAATCTTCAGTGCGTGGTCGAATTTGAGCAGTACGACCCCGCCTTATTGAAACAGATCAGCGTAGGTGCAGCGTTAAAACTCACTGGAGACATCACTGAATCTGAAGGAGCAGGACAAAAATATGAACTGAAAGTTTCAGATATCACAGTTTATGGAACTTCTGATCCAGAAACATACCCCATTCAGCCCAAAAAACACTCGCTTGAATTCCTGAGAGAAAAAGCACATCTGCGGGTGCGCACCAATACCTTTAGCGCAGTAATGAGAGTGCGATCTAGGCTGGCCTATGCCGTTCACCATTATTTTACTACCCAATCATTCTATTACGTCCACACCCCCATCATTACCGGGTCAGATGCAGAAGGAGCGGGTGAAATGTTTCGAGTGACTACACTAGCCCCTCAAAATCCACCACTGACCGAAGCGGGTAAAGTAGATTACAAAGAAGATTTTTTTGGCAAGGAAACCAACCTCACCGTATCGGGCCAACTAGAGGCAGAGACCTATGCCATGGCGCTAGGAAAAGTATACACCTTTGGGCCAACCTTCAGGGCCGAGAACTCCAATACCTCAAGGCACTTGGCTGAGTTTTGGATGATTGAACCAGAAGTTGCTTTTAACGACTTATGGGACAACATGGACTTGGCAGAGGACTTCATCAAGTACGTGATTAACGACGCACTTACCCACTGTAAAGAAGATTTGAATTTCTTGGAAGCTCGCTTGCTCGAGGAAGAAAAATCAAAGCCACAGGCTGATCGAAGTGAGCTATCCCTAATCGAGAAATTAAAATTTGTCACCGAAAATAAATTTATCCGACTTTCTTACACCGAAGCAGTCGAGATATTGATACAGAGCACCCCGAACAAAAAGAAAAAGTTCCAATACCCCATTGAAGGTTGGGGCGTGGATCTACAAAGCGAACACGAACGTTACTTGGTAGAAAAGCACTTTAAGTGCCCCGTAGTACTGTACGATTACCCCGCTGAGATAAAAGCCTTTTACATGAGACTCAACGAGGATCAGAAAACAGTTCGGGCCATGGATATTTTATTCCCTGGTATAGGAGAGATCGTTGGTGGGTCACAAAGGGAAGAACGTTTAGCTGTGCTTGAACAACGCATTGAAGCCCTGGGAATCGACCCCAAAGAATTATGGTGGTATCTTGACCTGAGAAAATTTGGCACGGCACCACATGCCGGGTTCGGCTTAGGTTTTGAGCGATTGGTACTGTTTGTCACTGGTATGACCAACATCCGCGATGTTATTCCATTCCCCAGAACTCCGCAAAATGCAGAATTTTAACTTGGACTTTACCGCTGCTTAATGTAGCTTCAAGACATGTTAAAACAACACCTACAACTTAAACTTTCTCAGAAATTATCCCCCCAGCAGATTCAACTCATGAAGTTGATTCAGTTGCCTACACAGGCATTCGAGCAAAGGATCAGGCAAGAACTCGAAGAAAATCCAGCGCTAGAAAAAGGAAAAGAGGAGTTGGACAATGACGTATCGGACGTTTATGAGGATGATTTATACGAGAATGATACTCAAGAGATCGATGCTCAGGATGTCAATATCGATGATTATTTGAGCGATGACGAGTTTCCCGACTACAAAACGCAAAGCAACAACTACGCGGAACAAGAAGAACGAGAAATACCCTATGCAGCTGGTCAAAGTTTTTACCAATCCCTGATAGACCAACTCAACCAACAGATGACCACCGAACGAGAGTGGTTAATCGCTGCCTTTTTAATCGGAAGCATCGATGAAAGCGGCTATCTGAGAAGACCTATGCTCGATTTACTCGACGACCTCGCCTTTAACGAAAATCTGATAGCTAGCGAACATGAAATAGAGCAGGTGATGGAGCAATTCTTGCACAAACTTGATCCAGCAGGCGTAGGCGCACGAACTTTAGAAGAATGTCTTCTGATTCAACTATCCAGAAAAACAAGCACAGAAGCGGTAAAAAACGCAAAATTACTCATAGAACTAGCATTTGATGCATTCAGCAAAAAACACTATGATAAAATTATGCAGCGTCTTAAGTGGGAGGAGCATACGCTTAGGGAAGCATTGCATGAGATAGAAAAATTAAACCCCAAACCAGGAAGTGCCTTTACGGAACAAGGCAAAATCACGGAACACATCATCCCTGACTTCACACTCATGGTCCAAGACGGTTCTATAGACATACAACTCAACGGCAGAAACGCGCCAGAATTACACGTGTCTCCTGCGTACCAAACGTTAATGCACACCTATAAAGATGGTGCAGACAAGACCCCAAGTCTAAAAGAAGCCGTCACCTTTATCAAACATAAACTCGATGCCGCTCAATGGTTTATCGACGCCATCAAACAAAGACAAGATACCTTACTCAGAACGATGAATGCCATAGTCGCTCATCAAAAAGAGTATTTTCTAACCGGCGATGAAACAAAAATAAAACCGTTGATTTTAAAGGATATCGCTCAAGAGATTAACATGGATATATCGACGGTATCCCGGGTGGTCAACAGTAAATACGTCGACACACCTTACGGAACACACTTAGTGAAATACTAT
>JBEAQS010000055.1:0-17366 GCA_041163765.1 Bacteroidota bacterium
CCGGCACCTGGTTGGGCAAAACACCATTCCAATAAGGTGGTGATCAATCCCCCAGATCCTATATCATGTCCAGAAGCGATGATTCCCTCGGAAATCCAGCTTTGCAATTGGTTAAAGGCCAAGGCCAATACCTCTGGGTTTAACACATCAGGGGTTTCACTGCCTAAAGCGTTCTGGGTCTGTGCCCACGAAGAACCACCTAATTTATAGCTGTCCTGTGAAAGGTTGATGTAGTAGAGCCCTCCAGCGTCCGGTTGAATCACGGGTTCTACAACTTGATTGATATTGCTACAGGCTGCAACGGCTGAAATCACTACCGTACCAGGAGCAAGCACATCACCCTCTGGATAGCGCTGTTTCATTGAAAGCGAATCTTTGCCGGTAGGAACGTTGATGCCCAAAGCGATGGAAAAATCGGATACGCTGCGCACGGCTTCGTACAATCGCGCATTTTCTCCCTCATTGTTGCACGGCCACATCCAGTTGGCCGACAAGGACACCCCGGAAAGACCTTCGGATAGTGGGGCCCAAACCAAGTTGGTCAATGCCTCCGCAATACTGTTTCTACTTCCTGCGGCTGCGTCAATCAGTCCAGAGATGGGGTGGTGTCCCATGGCGGTAGCCACACCAAATGGGGTGCTGTAGTCCAAAGCCATGACACCACAGTTGTTTAGGGGTAATTGTAAAGGCCCTGCGCATTGTTGTACGGCCACACGACCGCCCACACAACGATCGACTTTATTGGTTAACCAGTCCTTGGAAGCTACAGCTTCCAAACGAAGTACCGCATGAAGGTACTCTTCCAACAATTCATTTTTGTGTGGAGCGTCGGCGTATGTTCTCTTAATGCGGGTATCCTCCAAGATCGTTTTGGGCGCAGACCCAAAAAGATGTGCTAAATCTAGGTCCATAGGTTTTTCACCTGTGGTCCCCGATTCAATGGTAAACCTATGATCACCACTAACGGTTCCCACTCGGTACCACGGTGCGCGCTCGCGTTCGGCAATGCTGGCCAATAGGGGTAGGTCTTTTTCAGGAATGACTAGACCCATGCGCTCCTGTGACTCGTTTCCAATGATTTCTTTAGCAGAAAGGCTCGGATCACCCACAGGCAAAGCGTCTAAGTTTATGTGTCCTCCGGTGTCTTCAATCAGTTCAGAGAGACAATTTAAATGTCCTCCAGCCCCGTGGTCGTGTATGGAGGTGATGGGGTTTTGATCTGATTCTACTAAAGCTCGAATGGCATTGGCCGCTCGTTTTTGCATTTCAGGATTAGAGCGTTGGATAGCATTGAGTTCAATGGCTGATCCAAATGCCCCAGTATCAGCACTGGATACTGCCGCACCCCCCATACCAATTCTGTAATTATCTCCCCCCAATACAACTATGGCGTCTCCCGTTTGTGGTTTGTCTTTTTTGGCTTGTTCCGCTTTGGCATACCCGACACCACCAGCTTGCATGATCACCTTGTCATATCCCCAGGTAAGATTGTTTTCTCTGTGTTCAAAAGTCAACACCGAACCATTGATCAATGGTTGACCGAATTTGTTTCCAAAGTCAGAGGCTCCATTGGATGCCTTAATCAATAAATCTGCGGGTGTTTGGTACAACCATTTTCTAGCGGGTACCCCGTTCTCTTCCCAGGCCCTTCCAGCTACTAGCCTTGAATAGGGGGTCATATATACGGCGGTTCCTGCCAGTGGAATAGACCCTTTTCCTCCGGCCAATCGATCTCTTATTTCTCCTCCTGACCCAGTAGCAGCCCCGTTAAACGGTTCCACAGTGGTCGGGAAATTATGTGTTTCGGCCTTTAGGGATAAAACACTTTGAAATAATTTTTCTTGATATAAGTCAGGTCCAGCAGAAGATTTTGGTGCAAACTGAACTACTTCAGGTCCTTGAATGAAGGCAACGTTGTCTTTGTAGGCAGAAACTACCTGTCCTGGGTGCGCAGCGGTGGTTTTTTTGATCATCTGAAAAAGCGATTCTTCTTGCGCTTCACCGTCCAGGATAAACGTTCCATTAAATATTTTGTGTCGGCAGTGTTCTGAATTGACTTGTGAGAATCCGAATACCTCAGCATCGGTCAATTTCCTGCCCAGTTTTTTACTCAATTGATTGAGGTAGTCCACCTCGTCATCGCTGAGTGCTAAGCCTTGTTCTTGATTGTATTGTTCGATGTTATTGATGTACTCAATGGGAGCTGGTTCTATTTGTTGGTCAAACATCTGCTGATCTAGCTGAGCATAGACCTGGTACAACATGGGATCAAAGACCGTGTTATGAGCTTTTGGCTCAAAAACCTCTAGGCGAATAATCCCAGACACACCCATATTTTGAGTGATTTCTGTAGCGTTGGTACTCCACGGAGTGATCATGACCGCCCTGGGCCCTACCCAAGGTCCTGGTACCGAATCATGGCCTAGGTAGGCGGCATCTGAAAATAACCAACTCAGACGTTCTTTGTCCTGATCGGATAGTGGTTGTTGGGTTTGAACGGCAAATATCGAACGATCCTCTAGGCTAAAAAAAGAAATCATAGGGGCTGTGCTACGGGTTACTAACAAGCCACAAATGTAGTTTTTTAGGGGGTAATTCCCATTGGGTAATTAGAACACTTATCAAGAACTATTGTTTATAGCTTGCGAACCAATCGAGCCATATAAAATCCGTCAAATCCAGACTGGCTAGGGCTTATTTTCTCTTCTTGCTCTAACTGAAATCCTTGACCCGCCTCACTAGACAAGAATTGAGTGACTTGGTCTTGGTTTTCTTGGGGCAGAATAGAACAGGTAGCATAGACCATTTTACCCCCTTTTTTGACCATTTTGCTGTATTGTTGAAGTATTTCCTGCTGTGTCTGGGTGATTTGCTTTAAAAATTCAGGCTGTAATTTCCATTTAGCATCCGGATTTCTGCGCAATACGCCTAATCCTGTGCAGGGAGCATCGATGAGTACACGATCTGCACGTTCGATCAGCTTTTTAATCACTTTGGTTGAGTCGATCACTCGCGTTTCAATATTGTGCACATCGTTTCTGCGAGCTCTTCTCTTGAGTTCTTTGAGTTTGTGATCGTACAAATCCATGGCGATGATTTGACCCTTGTTGGCCATCAAGGCTGCGATATGAAGGGATTTGCCTCCGGCACCAGCGCAAGCATCAACGACCAACATACCTGGTTGAACATCCAGAAAACGACCAACTTTCTGTGAAGAGGCATCTTGAACTTCAAAATAACCCTCTTGGAAAGCGGGGTGTTGAAACAGTGAAGCCCGTTCTTCCAAAATTAACGCATCTGGATAATCGCCGTGCGTTTTTGTAGGGATTCCATCATCGAACAGGGCATCTGCTAATGGCTTAGGTTCCGTTTTTAAACGATTGACACGAAGTACAACGGGTGCTTGCTCATTAAGTGCTTTGATTTCGGCAGACCATTGTGCTTCACCCAGCGATGAAGCCCCTAATTCATCTAACCAATCTGGAATAGATTCACGGTATTTACGCTCTTTAGAGAGTAGGTCAAAACGACCTTTGATTTTGCGTTCTGGCGTAGGTTCGATCTGCTTCCAATCGGGTAAGGGGATTCCTTTTAGCACGGCCCATACGGCAAATAAGCGAAAAAGTTTTGGGCGGTCAAATGGGGCTTTTACTTCCGCAATTTCCATGTATAATCGCTTCCATCTAACCATGTCATAGGTGGTTTCGGCAATAAATCCACGGTCGCGCGCACCCCATCGCTTGTCGATTTTGAGTACGCGTTCTATCACTTTATCTGCGTAATGTCCTTGGTTAAAGATCTGATCTAGAGCATCAACTACGGCAAATACTAAGTTTCTGTGAAGTTTGTTCTGCATAAGTAAAAACGCCTAGCAGTAGGCTAGGCGTTGCAAAGGTATTCCTTTTTTTGAGGTGTCTCTTATTCTTGTTTCTTTGTATCGCGGCGTTCGCGATATTGGTGAAATAATTTTCGCTTAAATGTTTCTTCGGCATGTACCAACAGCACCATTTGTTTTTTGCTCAATTTTCCGGTTAATTTCTCATAGAGATCCAGGTCCATTTGCCACATCTTTTTTCTTTGTGCCAGGTATTTATTCCAATGTTTGTGCGCTTCAAGCTCCGTCATGGAGTTGATTTGTTCCTTGGTTTTGATTTGGGATTTCATGTCGTTCATCAATCCCATAAACGCGGACTCATGTTCGTTGTAAATCGGCCAAAAAACAGCAGCCTGCTCAGGAGAGAGATCCATTTCTTCTGTAAAATGAGCCACTTTTAACGCCTTGATTTGCGCAAAATCTGTTTTTTGACTCCAGGTGATTTGCCAGAAGCCCATAAAAACAATCAGGGTGAAAATAAAACTATTGTTCTTCATAGTGTTGCCATTCTTTGGCGCTTGGTACGGTGAGTTCTAAATAATCATCAATGGGTAATTCTCCAAAAAATTCAGATTCTCCCATCGTTATCACAGGATCTTGATTTAATTCAGTCAATTCCAGCGAAGGGGTTTCTAAAAGTGCATTTTCTATATAGTGGGTCATTTCTAGTTCGCTCAGCGATGACCACTGGGTTTGTTGGTTTTTTTGATTGGACGTGTACACCCAAACAGCTAAAAATAATAGTGCGATGCTGGCAGCAGCAGACCAGGTATACAGCGAGTAAACTCTAGTGGTTTTTTTCTCAGAGGTCTTAGCTAATATGTTTGATTTAAGCTCAGAAAAATAATTTTCTGGAAGGTTGAATGTTTTGTTTCTCTTTTGGATGGATGCATCTTGATTCGGGTCTAACACACGCTGCATACAACGCTGTTTCAAAGACACAAAATAATCTTTGGGTACGTTAAAGTGTTGTTTTTCAGCTGAGGTAGACATGTCTTTTAGATTATTTTACAGGTAAAAGGTTTAATCTTCAGTTAAAAAATCTTTGATTTTAGCCACAGCATGATGGTAGTTTGCTTTTAGGGCACCGATGGAGGTGCCCAGTATCTCGGAGATGTCTTCGTATTTTAAATCGTCAAAATATTTCATTTGAAAAACCAGTCTTTGTTTTTCGGGCAACTGGGCCAACGCTTGTTGCAGCTTTATTTCCATTTCATCTCCATCGAAATACACATCGCTTTGAAGTTGTTCCACTTTAAGGCTCAGATAGTCCTGGGAACTGATGGTCTGCTTTTTGGCATTTGATTTAATGAAGTTCAATGCTTCATTGGTAGCTATACGGTACATCCAAGAATAAAGCTGACTTTCGCCTTTAAATCCATTGATGTTTTGAAAGATCTTTACAAAGGTGTTTTGAACAACATCATCTGCATCATCGTGATTAAGCACCAAACGCCTGATGTGCCAATATAGCCGTTCTTGATAAGCATCAACAAGTAGTCCAAAGGCGGCGTTTTTCTCCTTGGGATTTTGAAGTTGTTCGACTAGTTTTTTTTCAGGAATCAAATCTGTGTTGTTAAGTGTAAGATTCCATTAATAATAAAAGGTTTAATCGGCTGCCAATTGTTGCATGGATACCAATTGTTGGTAGTATCCATTGTTTTCAATCAGCGATTGATGTGTGCCGCGTTCCACAATTTTTCCCTGATGCATCACTAAAATCAGGTCTGCGTGTTGAACGGTGGAAAGTCGATGAGCAATCACCAAAGTTGTTCTGTCGTTCATCAATGTATTCAACGCCTCTTGAACACCTCGTTCGCTTTGGGTATCCAAGGCTGAGGTTGCCTCGTCCAAAATTAACAGGGAAGGGTTGGTCAACAAGGCTCTGGCTATCGAGATGCGTTGTTTTTGTCCTCCGCTGAGCTTATTACCCCCATCTCCAATCGAGGTGTCGTAACTATTTTCCAGCTGTTCGATAAACTCATGGGCATGCGCCGCTTTAGCCGCTTCAATGATGGATGCTCTGGAGGCATCCGGTTTCCCCATAGCGATATTATGGGCTATGCTGTCGTGAAAAAGCAAGGCGTCTTGAGCCACCAAGGCCATTTGTTGTCTTAATGAGCCAATTTCCAGCGAAGAAACGGAAGACTGATCCCATAAAATAGTTCCCCGTGTTGGGTCGTAAAAGCGCAACAGTAACTGTGCTAGTGTACTTTTTCCACTGCCCGATTGACCGACCAAGGCCACTGTCTGCCCTTGTTTAATTTCAAAATTAATGTCGTGAAGCACTTCTTGAGCACCGTAGCCAAAGTGTACACCTTCAAAACGAATACTTTGGGTTAAAGGTCCAGCCACCGAGGGGAGTTCCGCTTTTTGAATAGGGTCGGTTTGTTCGAGTAGCTCGATTATTCGTCCGGCAGCCGCATCAGCTTTTTTAACCCCGTAAGCTGCTTTGCTGATCGCTTTTGCAGGGGTTAAAATGTTGTAGGCCAGGGAAATATAGGCGATAAATGACGAAGCGTTTAATGAACCATCAATCAATACTAAAGTGCCTCCATAGACCAATAGCCCTCCAATCACGGCAATTCCCAGGAATTCACTCAGAGGAGAAGCTAGGTTTTGGCGGTTAAGCAGTGTGTTGGAGTAGCGAAAGAATTGTTGGGTGATTTGGTTGAATTTTTTAATGAAATGGGTTTCAGCGACAAAGGCTTTGATCATTTTCAGCCCGGTAATTGTCTCTTCAGTTTGCGCAAGCATTTGACCCTGAATATCCTGAACTTGCTCAGATTGTTTTTTCAAGCTTTTTCCAACAACGGAAATAATCCATCCAGAAATCGGAATAAATACAAAGACAAACAAGGTGAGTTGTGGGCTGATCAGCATCATCACCACCAAGGTAAACAGTATGGTTAAAGGCTCACGAACCATTAATTCGAGCACTGACAGCATGGAGTGTTGCACCTCCAATACATCCGTGGTCATTCGGGTCATGAGGTCTCCTTTTTTTCGGTCGCTGAAATAGCCCATATGCAGGTGGATCAATTTTTGGTACACCTGGTTTCTTATGTCTTTGAGCACCCCGTTGCGCAAATAAGTGATGTAGTACATCGCTAGGTAGTTAAACAGGTTCTTGAGTAAAAACAGCACAAGAATCAGTCCCACGGCTAGCCAAAGTCCTCGGCTGGGGTCTTCACCAGCAACTGCACCAAGGTGGTAATTGATGGAGTCGGCTACAAAAGGTTTTAAGGTATTTATACCCTGGTATATGGGTTTTTCATCCACAGGGGGCACTTGTTTAAAAAGCACGTTTAGCATGGGAATGAGCGCAGCCATAGCTAATGCGCTAAACAAAGCGTACAGCGCATTAAACACAATGTTCCAAACCGCATAAGTTTTATAGGGTTTGGCATAGTGTAAAATGGTTTTAAAGTGCGTCATGGTCGGTAAACTATGCTAGTATGGCTAAGCAATGCCTAGGTCTTTAATCAAGTGTTGGATGCGCTGTTCTAATATCGAGTGTGTTTCCTCAGCCGTTGAGCCTTCAGGGCGCGGTTCACAAACACTGAGGTAAAATTTAATTTTTGGCTCGGTTCCGCTAGGGCGAGCTGCGATCATAGAACCGTCTTCGGTATGGAAAATCAGCACATTCGATTTAGGTAAGGATAGTTTGTGCACCTGATTTTCCAAAATATGTGTCGTTTGTTGGTGCAGGTAATCATCGATACGCACCACGGAAGATCCTCCAAGACTTTTTGGTGGTTGTTGTCTGAGACCAGCCATGGTAGCTTCAATTTCCTGTGCCCCCGCTTTTCCTTTTCTGACAAGAGAAACCAATTTTTCTAGGTATTGGCCATGTAGTTGATACAAGCCCTCGAGTAAATCAAACAGTGTTTCTCCTTGAGACTTGGCCCAAGCAGCTATTTCACAAGCCAGGAGAGTGGCTGTTACGGCATCTTTATCGCGAACAAAGTCACCGACCATAAATCCGTAGCTTTCCTCACCGCCACCGATAAAATGCTGATGGGGGTGAGCCTCAATGGCTTGTGCAATCCATTTAAATCCTGTAAGCGTTGTTTTTAGCTCTACCTGATAGTAATCGGCCAATCGCTGAACCATCGGAGTAGAAACAATGGTAGAAGCGATAAAATCACCTGGGGCAAATCCTTTTTTTGCTCTCTGCTGTAACAAAAAGTCCAACATCAACACCATGGTCTGGTTTCCATTGATAATTTCTAATCGACCAGATTTATTGCGAGCAGCGATTCCTAGTCGATCACTATCCGGGTCTGTACCGATCACTAAATCTGCGCCTATCGATTCAGCTTGGCTGATGGCCATGGAGAGCGCTTCTGTTTCTTCAGGGTTTGGAGAAACAACTGTGGGAAAATCCCCATTGGGTTGCGCTTGCTCGGCCACAATATGCAGTTGGGAATATCCAGCTTTTTGCAATACGGAGGGTATAGCGGTAATCGAAGTGCCGTGAAGCGGTGTGAATACTATGTTGAGTTTGTCGCGTTGTGGCGCTTGAAAGCGTCCATTGCTCAACACAGCCAGTTCAAAAGCTTGATCGATTTCGGTGTCTAGTAGCTCAATCAGTTCAGGTTTTGGGGTAAAGCGCACATCTTTGAAGTCTAGGGCATTGATTGCGTCAATGATCGCCTTGTCTTGTGGTGGAACAATCTGCCCGCCATCAGTCCAATATACCTTGTAACCGTTGTATTCAGGTGGGTTATGTGAGGCTGTAAGTACGATACCGGCATGACAGCCTAAATGTTTTACCGCAAAAGATAGGGCGGGAGTGGTCCTTAGCTCAGGGAATAAAAAAACCTTAATGTCGTTGGCAGAGAATACTTCAGCAACCACTTTGGCCAATGTGTCGCTTTGGTGGCGGCAGTCATAGGCTATAGCCACTTTTATTTGAGTTTGTGGATAGCACTGGTGTAAGTAGTGACTTAATCCTTGGGTGTTTCGTCCTAAGGTATATCGATTAATTCGATTGGTTCCTACACCCATGGTGCCACGCATACCTCCAGTGCCGAATTCAAGATCTTTGTAAAATCGATCTTCAAGCTCTTTGGGTTCGTCGGAAAGTGAATGTATGGTTTGGTGTGTCTCTGAATCAAAAAAAGGATCGAGCCAGGACTGGGCTCGTTCTTGGTAGGTAAGTATACTCATGATTGGGAAGATAAAATCGCTTGTATGCGATAATGTACTTGGGTTTTACGCTGTCGTATGATGATTTCACCTAAAAAGCCAGCCAAAAAGAATTGGGTACCTAGGATCATACAAGCTAGAGCGATAAAGAATTCAGGTCTTTGGGTAATCAATCTGCCTTGGGGATTAAACCAGATTTTGTCGATTCCTAAATAAAGGGAGAATACAAAGCCCAGAATAAACAACAATACCCCAACAGCCCCAAATAAGTGCATAGGGCGTTTTCCAAACGCAGATAAAAACCATATAGTCAGCAGATCGAGAAACCCGTTGATAAAACGACTCGCGCCAAATTTGGTGGTGCCGTATCTGCGTGATTGGTGTTGAACCACTTGTTCTCCAATTTTTGAGAATCCAGCATTTTTCACCAAAACGGGGATGTATCGGTGCATTTCGCCAGATACCTCTATGGCTTTAACCGCTTCTAAACGGTACGCTTTTAGTCCGCAGTTAAAATCATTTAACGCGATACCTGAGGTTTTTCGGGCGGCCCAATTAAATAATTTTGAGGGTAGGTTCTTGCCCCAAAAAGAATCAAAACGCTTTCGTTTCCATCCGGAAACGAGGTCGTAGCCTTCTTGGGTGATTTTTTTGTACAATCCGGGAATCTCCTCTGGACTGTCTTGCAGGTCGGCATCCATGGTCACCACAACCCGACCCTTGGCACGAGCAAATCCAGCATGTAGGGCTTGAGATTTGCCGTAGTTTTTGGAAAAACGAATGGCAGTAACAGGTGGATGCTGGGGGATCAAGGACTCGATCACTGACCAAGAACCATCTGTACTGCCGTCGTCAATTAAAATTACCTCGAAGTTTACGCTCAACGACGCTAAAGCGCCATCGATCCACGAAAGCAATTCGGGAAGCGATTCTTCTTCGTTGAAGAGCGGAATAACTATCGAGAGGTCCATGACTGGAGTCGGTAAGAACTAGTCTCTATTTTTTTTAAGAATCAAACCAGATACCAATCCGATGATCAATCCCATGATAGTATTCATCACCAAAAGTGTTGGGTAGGTAACCCAAGCAAAGTTTTTTTGCATGGCGACAATTTGATCGAGCTGCTCATCGCTCATACTTGGATTTTGTTCGATCATTTGCTCGCGACCTATTTCAAAAGCCTTATCCCAAAAAGTAGGGTCAATTACATTGGTGAGTACCAAAAGATACACGACGCTAACTAAAGCAGCTACTAAACCTGCGCCAGAACCGATTTTTAATGCTTCTTTTAGGGTGAGGTAACCTTCGTTTTGTCCTTTAAATGTATAGATGCCATAAAAAATAACACCAAAAAGAATGGCTATACTGATGCCGCTTTGTGCTGGTGATTGCTCGTAAGCCATGCCCATAGTGTATAGCATAATGCTGAAGGCTGTTCCTGCTAATCCAGCTAATACCCCAAATTGTAGTGAAAATTTACCAGTGGTTGGTTTTTGTTGTTCCATAAAACAGGTTTTAGATGTTAATGAGGCAAATATAGGATATCTTGCGATAAACCCATTGTTTCCTTGGTGAGATGGTGCCCGTATATAATTGCTTATTTTTTACGCAGTACATTGTTGGTTTCATAAAAATGATTATTTTTGCCACTCAAAATTTGAACATAATTTAAGTCACTTATATCATGAGAAAAGGAATTCACCCAGAAAATTACCGTTTGGTTGCTTTTAAAGACATGTCCAACGAGGATGTTTTTATCACCAAGTCGGCCGCTGAAGCTAAAGAAACCCTTGAGGTGGATGGCGTGAGCTACCCTTTAATCAAACTAGAGATTTCTAGAACTTCTCACCCGTTCTACACAGGTAAAACCAAATTGGTGGATACAGCAGGACGTATCGATAAGTTCAAAAACAAATACGCTAAGTTTCAAAAGTAATTACTTCTGGGCTTAACCCTTAATCGCGTTCCGCCTTGGTGGGACGCGATTTTTTTATTGTCTATATTAGCGTTGTCAAAATTTGATCTTTATGAAGTACGTTCTCACTGATGGGTCATTGCACGAATCACTGAAGCCATTTACCTGGACAAGAGCAGTTAGTGACCTTAGGGTAGGTATTTTGTGCATTCGCGAAAAGTGGTCAAAATTTACCGGGACTAATCCTGAGCTATTGACCACGGAGGAACTTCAACCGCTCTACGCTCACCCATCTTTAGGCGAGGCCGTCTACATCCAAGCGGGAATACTGCCAAATAGTCAATTGGTTGCAGCAATAGAAGGTCTTCAACTCGGTGATGTATTAGTGAATGACCAAGGGTTTATTGCCTACAGATCACTTCGTTTTGAGTCAGATGATCAGCTTTCTGCACTTAAATCGGTATCCTATCCAGGCCCAATTATCCGGATCGAGCGACCATGGGATCTGTTTTTGTACAACGACGAAGCCATAAGAGCAGACTATCAGTTGCTTACTTCAGGCAGGGAATCCGCTCCATTACCCCCGGGTAATCAATACATAGGGACAGATATTTTTATTGAACCCGGAGCCCAGATATATGCCAGTGTGTTGAATTCAACTACGGGACCGATTTATATCGGAGCTGACAGTGAAGTTATGGAAGGTTGTCTGGTACGTGGTCCGTTTAGTCTCGGAGAGCATTCCACTCTAAAAATGGGGGCCAAGATTTATGGCGCTACGACCATCGGTCCTCACTGTAAGGTGGGGGGAGAAGTCTCCAATTCTATTCTATGGGGTTATTCCAATAAAGCACATGACGGCTTTTTAGGTAATTCTGTACTCGGGGCCTGGTGTAATCTAGGTGCGGATACCAACACATCTAATTTGAAAAACAATTATGCTCCGGTGAAGCTATGGGATTATGCCACGGAGAGATTTGCTCAAACAGGCCTGCAATTTTGTGGGTTGATGATGGGTGATCACGCTAAGTCTGCCATCAATACCATGTTTAACACAGGTACAGTGGTTGGTGTTGGCGCCATTATTTTTGGCGGAGGTTTTGTCAAGAATTTTGTCCCTGGGTTTTCCTGGGGTGGAGTTTCGGGAAGTACCACCTTTAGTTGGGACAGATTTGTAGAGACAACGACGGCTGTATATGCCCGTCGAGGGATCCAGCCATCTCCTCAGGAGTGGATTGTGTTAAAATCTGTCTTCGAAGCTACACAAGTATATAGAAAATGAGCACAGCAATAGAACCATGGGAGGCGTTAATGCCTGAAGTAACGGCACCACTCAAGAAAGTGGCGTTCCATACTTTGGGGTGTAAACTCAATTTCTCTGAAACAGCTACCATTAAACGGGGTCTGGAGGCGGCTCATTTTCAATCTGTTGGTTTTGATCAAGCCGCTGATGTGTATGTGATTAATACGTGCTCAGTGACCGAACAGGCTGACAAGAAGTTCAAGGGATTGGTCAAAGATTGTCTTCGATTGAATCCAAATGCGTTTGTAGCCGCTGTGGGTTGTTATGCGCAGTTGAAACCTGAGGAATTGGCCGCTGTAAACGGGGTAGATTTAGTGTTGGGGGCTAAAGAAAAGTTCAATTTGACCGCTTACTTGAATGATTTGACCAAAAATGATTTTGGTGAGGTACATTCATGTCATATCGATGAAACAGATTTTTATGTGGGCAGTTATGCACTTGGGGATAGAACTCGTGCTTTTTTAAAGGTTCAAGATGGCTGTGATTATAAGTGCACTTATTGCACTATACCGCTAGCCCGAGGTATTTCGCGCAGTGATGCATTGGAAAATGTATTGGAAAATGCGCGAAAAATTTCGGCACAAGGGGTCAAGGAGATTGTGCTTACTGGGGTCAATATTGGTGATTATGGAAAAGGAGAGTTTGGCAACAAAAAACACAGCCATACTTTTTTTGATTTGGTCCAGGCCCTCGACAAGATCGAAGGGATTGCTCGGGTGCGCATCAGTTCCATAGAGCCTAATTTACTGCGCAATGAGGTGATTGATTTTGTAGCCCAAGCACAATGCTTTGTACCTCATTTTCACATACCCCTTCAGAGCGGGAGTGATCGATTGCTTAAAAACATGAAACGCAGGTACTTAACGGGGCTGTATACCGAACGCGTAGCTCGGATTAGGGAAGTGATGCCTGATGCTTGTATAGGTGTTGATGTGATTGTTGGGTTTCCCGGTGAATCCGACGATGATTTTCTGGAAACCTATCAGTACTTAGCTACACTTGATGTTTCCTATCTTCATGTATTTACGTATTCGGAACGAGAAAATACCGAAGCGGCATCCATGTCTGCAGTGGTGCCCATGCATGTGCGCAGAAAACGCAGTAAAATGCTTCGGGGTTTGTCGGTTAAGTTGCGACACGCTTTTTATGAGAAGCATTTAGGTTCCACCCGGACAGTTCTTTTTGAAGACGAAAATAAACACGGCTGGATGTTTGGGTTTACTGAAAACTACATCAAAGTAAAACATCCATGGAACCCTGATTGGGTGAATACGCTGAAAACCATGAAGTTGACTGAATTGGATGAGGATGGGTTGGCTTTAGCTAGCTATATAAAGGATGTATAGCGCTTACAAGCGAATACCTACAGGTAACATACGTTGAAATGACTTGTTCTTCTTAAATAGATTTTTCAATTCACTACACGTGGGGACAACACGCAGTCGCCTCTCTTCAATGATGTCGAGTAAATCCGCTATTAGCTCAGTAATCCAATCATCTTTAGGGGCTACAGCAGGAAGAATCAGTTTGGTTAAAAAAATCTTTTTTTCTTGTAGGGCATACTCAACCACTACCATTTGCTCTTGATAAGTACACTCAAACTGTCTGAGAAATTCATTGTCCAGTATGGGGCGTTCTTCGAGCACAGAGTTAGATTTTCTTGAGTTGTTGTTGCATCATTTTTATCTGGTCTGACAACATCTGTTGTTTGTCCAGTTTTTTAGCTTCTTGAAGCAATTTCGTCGCTTCAACCTTTCGTCTTTTTTGCATAGCGATACCCGCTAAACTCAATTTGGCCATGGCGATGTCGTACGACATGGTCAGTCCAAATTGTAAGGCTTTTTTGAAATGTTTTTCAGCCACAGATAAATTAGTTTGGGAATGGATGATCCCCAAAAGGTAATTGTAGTAACCTTCTTGTTTTTTAATCAATGAAGCTGAAGGGTTTTTTATTTTGTCCAGCCACCTTTGAGTTCCTGCAAGATCTTGTTTGCGCATACTGAGGAAAGCCAGTAAAATGAACTCATTTCTGAAGTATAAAAAAACAAAGATTAGGGAAAATAGGATCAAAAAGATACCGTTTCCAATCTCGCCTTCCACGAACTGATACACGGCGTAGGCGTTGATCAGTAGGGTAAGGGCTAATTTGATATTTTTGTGGAACATAAAGGCGTGAAATTTGGCCAATTGGCCCTATAAAAGCAAAACAAAAGTAAGAAAAATCATTGAAAATATTTTTTTAAAATTGACTTGCCTAAGCGAAAACTCTTTGTATATTTGCGCCCAGCTTTTGTGCCGGCAGTGCCTTAGGCTTATTTACAACAAATCAGCATAAAATCTAGCTCGATGAAAAGAACATATCAGCCTTCAAAAAGAAAAAGAAGAAACAAGCACGGATTTAGAGAGCGTATGGCATCTGCCAACGGGCGTAAAGTTTTGGCTAGAAGAAGAGCTAAAGGAAGAAAGAAATTGACTGTATCTTCAGAAAGCAGACACAAGAAATAATGATTGTTTATTTTTAATATATTAAGGTGTTACTTTTTTGAGTAACACCTTTTTTTTTGAACTTACCCCATTAAAACTGAGTTAAATGCCATTAAGAAAAGACATTAAGTGCGTATTGTTGATCGGATCCGGTCCGATTGTTATTGGACAAGCCTGTGAGTTTGATTACTCTGGTTCACAAGCTTTGAGATCTTTAAGAGAGGATGGCATCAAGACTATTTTGATCAACAGCAATCCGGCTACGATCATGACTGATCCCAGTATGGCGGATCACATATACCTTAAACCTTTAACTACGGCTTCCATCATTGACATTTTAAAGAAACACCCTGAGATCGACGCTGTTTTACCTACTATGGGTGGGCAGACGGCGCTTAACTTGTGTATTGAAGCCGATGACAAAGGAATCTGGTCCGATTTCAACGTAGAAATTATTGGGGTAGATATCGATGCGATTAACATCACAGAAGATCGAGAAAAGTTTAGAAAACTGATGCTCGAAATCGGGATAGGGATGGCTCCTCAAGCTACCGCTACTTCTTTTCTTAAAGGTAAGGAGATCGCCCAAAAGTTTGGTTTTCCCTTGGTGATTAGATCATCATTTACCCTAGGTGGCGCAGGGGCAGCTGTGGTATACAAACCCGAAGATTTTGATGAATTGCTCAGCCGAGGTTTAGAAATATCACCGATACACGAAGTCATGATCGACAAGGCTTTGATGGGTTGGAAAGAATACGAGTTGGAGTTGTTGAGGGATAAAAATGACAACGTAGTGATTATTTGTACCATAGAGAATATGGATCCTATGGGCATTCATACGGGAGATTCAATTACGGTAGCTCCCGCAATGACCCTCTCTGACCGCACTTTTCAGCGCATGAGGGATATGGCGATTAAAATGATGCGCAGTATTGGTGATTTTGCCGGGGGTTGTAACGTACAGTTTGCGGTAAGTCCAGATGAAAAGGAAGATATCATTGCTATTGAAATTAACCCTAGGGTATCTAGATCATCCGCATTGGCCTCAAAAGCAACAGGTTACCCTATTGCTAAAATCGCGGCCAAACTCGCCATTGGGTACCACCTAGATGAATTGTTCAATCAAATCACCAAGTCTACTTCCGCCTACTTTGAGCCTACTTTGGACTACGTCATTGTAAAAATACCTCGATGGAATTTTGATAAATTTGAAGGGTCTGACCGAAGCTTAGGTCTACAGATGAAGTCAGTAGGGGAGGTCATGGGCATAGGACGTTCCTTTCAAGAAGCGCTGCACAAAGCCACTCAGTCTCTTGAAATTAAAAGAAACGGTTTGGGGGCTGATGGAAAAGGATACACCAATTACGAGCAGATTATTCAGAAATTAACCGTAGCGAGTTGGGATCGAGTTTTTGTGATTTACGATGCCATTCAAATGGGTATTCCCTTGGCTAGAATTCATGAGATCACCAAAATTGATTTGTGGTTCTTGCGCCAGTACGAGGAGTTATATCAATTAGAAAAGCAGATCAGCCAATTCAAGCTGTCTACTCTTCCCAAGGATATGTTGCTGGAGGCCAAGCAAAAAGGATTTGCCGACAGACAGATTGCCCATATGTTGGGTTGTCTGGAAAGCGAGGTTTATCAACTGCGCGAATCCATGAATATCAAAAGGGTGTACAAGTTGGTGGATACCTGTGCCGCTGAATTTAAAGCCCAGACACCGTATTACTATTCCACCTTTGAGTCAGAGGTGGAGCGACCTGACGGAACCCGTTATGTGGCCAATGACTCGGTTGTTACGGAGAGAAAAAAAGTGGTGGTTCTCGGATCAGGGCCAAACCGCATCGGTCAAGGAATTGAGTTTGATTATTGCTGTGTGCATGGAGTACTTGCTGCGGCAGAGTGCGGTTATGAGTCCATCATGATCAACTGCAATCCGGAAACGGTATCTACCGACTTTGACACGGCGGATAAACTGTACTTTGAGCCGGTTTTCTGGGAGCATATCTACGACATCATCAAACATGAAAACCCAGTGGGCGTTATTGTTCAGCTCGGAGGTCAGACAGCGCTTAAACTCGCTGAAAAGTTAGATAAGTACGGCATCAAAATCATAGGTACCAGCTTTAAAGCGCTTGACTTGGCCGAGGATCGAGGAAGTTTCTCCAATTTATTGCGCGAGAATAACATTCCTTTCCCAGAGTTTGGAGTAGCTGAAACCGCTGATGAAGCACTCGCTTTAAGCGATCAACTCAATTTCCCTTTATTGGTGCGTCCGTCCTATGTGCTTGGAGGCCAGGGGATGAAGATCGTCATCAACAAACAGGAGCTCGAAGAACACGTAGTCGATTTATTGCGCAAAATCCCGAACAATAAATTATTGTTAGACCATTATCTAGATGGGGCCATTGAAGCAGAAGCTGATGCCATTTGCGATGGGGAGGATGTGTATATCATCGGAATCATGGAGCACATCGAGCCATGTGGTATACACTCTGGAGATTCAAATGCGACCCTTCCGCCGTTTAACCTAGGAGAATTGGTGATGCAGCAGATCAAAGACCACACCAAGAAAATTGCCCTGGCTTTAAATACCGTTGGATTGATCAATATTCAGTTTGCGATTAAGGACG
>JBEAQS010000056.1:0-8421 GCA_041163765.1 Bacteroidota bacterium
TATGCTCGATTTACTCGACGACCTCTCCTTTAACGAAAATCTGATAGCTAGCGAACATGAAATAGAGCAGGTGATGGAGCAATTCTTGCACAAACTTGATCCAGCAGGCGTAGGTGCACGAACTTTAGAAGAATGTCTTCTGATTCAACTATCCAGAAAAACAAGCACAGAAGCGGTAAAAAACGCAAAATTACTCATAGAACTAGCATTTGATGCATTCAGCAAAAAGCACTATGATAAAATTATGCAGCGTCTTAAGTGGGAGGAGCATACGCTTAGGGAAGCATTGCATGAGATAGAAAAATTAAACCCCAAACCAGGAAGTGCCTTTACGGAACAGGGCAAAATCACGGAACACATCATCCCTGACTTCACACTCATGGTCCAAGACGGTTCTATAGACATACAACTCAACGGCAGAAACGCACCAGAATTACACGTATCTCCTGCGTACCAAACGTTAATGCACACCTATAAAGATGGAGCAGACAAGACCCCAAGTCTTAAAGAAGCCGTTACCTTTATCAAACATAAACTCGATGCCGCTCAATGGTTTATCGACGCCATCAAACAAAGACAAGATACCTTACTCAGAACGATGAATGCCATAGTCGCCCATCAAAAAGAGTATTTTCTAACCGGCGATGAAACAAAAATCAAACCGTTGATTTTAAAGGATATCGCTCAAGAGATTAACATGGATATATCGACGGTATCCCGGGTGGTCAACAGTAAATACGTCGACACACCTTACGGAACACACTTAGTGAAATACTATTTTTCCGAGGGCATGAAAAATGATCAGGGAGATGATATATCGACTAAAGAAATTAAAACAATCTTGGGCCAAATCATCGAGGCAGAGGATAAGTCGAAACCACTAAACGATGATGACCTAACCAAAATACTCAAAGAAAAAGGGTACCCAATTGCGAGAAGAACTGTGGCCAAATATCGAGAACAGCTAGGTCTTCCAGTAGCGAGACTCAGAAAATCGTTATAAAATAAAAAACCCCAGTACTCGAGCACTGGGGTTTTTTAAGATCACAATAAATACTACTCTAAATTCCTAAATGCATCACCGTTGTAGGTGGTGTAATTAATCTTAAGAGAATTTACTTTTCTCAACTCCATTTTAATGTCTTGAATAATACCCATGTTGGCATTTTTATCCACTTTCAGCGAAGTGGTCAACACATTTTGAAGCTCTTGTGCTTTTTTGGCGCGTTCTGCCAAAATATAAGCCCCTACTTCTTTAGCATCAGCAAACTTATCGTTTAGCTGTACTTTAGTTTCAGTACCAAAAGCTTTTTGATATTCGCGAGTTGGTTTACCAGCATACACATAGATCACACGATCCTTCTTATCCAACTTTTTAATTTCGTTGGCATTAGGTAAGGTGTTTTCAATTTTCAAAGAACTGTCCTTCATCACCGTTACGGTCATAAAGAAGAACAACAGCATGAAAACGATATCCGGCAAAGAAGCTGTAGAAACTGGTGGCAAATCGCCGCTTTTCTTCTTGTTAAACTTTGACATACTTTATCGTTTAAAATTATTTAATAGCTGTTTCAGCCTCAGAAAACTTTTGTGGAAACAAATCTTGAATACGCTTTACTTTCTCCTTTAACTCCTCGCGAATTTCGCTGGGAGTTTCTGGGTTGTTGTACAAGTCTTCCATTTCGGTGAAATTTCTGCGGTACAAACGTTGAGCTTCGCGGTTTCTTAAGTCATTGTAGGCCCCAACAATCTCGTTTTGAACGGCGATGTATACACCATACTTGGTTTCGCGATCACTTTTCAGAGAGACAATGGCTTTTTCAGGATTGTCTGAAGAACTCACATCCCTCAATCCCTGACAATAGTCACAAAAGGGGTTGTCTTGAGTAGCTTCAGATTTGGATAAACCTCCGTTATCCAAAAAAGCAATTACTGATGAGCGCAAATCAGCCAACTCCACGGGTTGTTCATCAGCAAGTATTTGTCCATACTTGTTAACGTTCACCATGAAAATGTTTTTTTGCTTAATGACAACGTCTGAATCAGGCGGTTCAATCGGAGGCAGCATACGGTCCAAACCTGCATCTGTTTCAATAGTCGTGGTGACCAAGAAAAAGATGAGCAGCAAGAACGCAATGTCCGCCATTGAGCCAGCATTTACTTCTGGTGGTGCTCCTCTTCTAGCCATAATATTACTTTTTAAATACGCGTTTAAGACCAGGTCCTACCATAAGCACCACAGCAATCAGCATGAGGATGAAAAATACATTCAAACCCATTCCGATATTTTTGATGGTTGATTCAGTGGTTTCGATCCCAAGGTTGGCCATTTCTTCAACGCTTACATCAGAACCGCTGGAAAGAATGTAAGATAGTAATACAACTACCAACAATCCACCCAATGACTTCAAGGTACTGACTAATACAGCTTTAGATGAAAGAATTCTTTTGATGGCAAAATACAGTGTAGAAAATATAGCAATCGCCAACAACAAGTACGTGATCATGAACATCAAGCTCATAGAGGTACTTTCAACTGCCTCACTGGCAGGCATCTCCGCATCCGGTAGTTGAAACCACAGAATGGTTCCAATCAAGCCCAAGGCGATTAATGCAATTTTTAAAAACTTATGCATGATTATATAACTTTAAATTGAGGCTTGATTATTTTTTGGTGTTCGCAGCCAACATATCGATCAAAGCGATAGAAGAATCTTCCATATCGTTGATGATGCTGTCAATTTTTGCTACGATGTAGTTGTAGAAAATCTGCAAAATAATCGCAGTAATCAAACCAAATACAGTAGTCAAAAGAGCTACTTGGATATCCCCAGCGATCAAAGATGCGCTC
Organism: Bacteroidota bacterium; assembly: GCA_041163765.1. Classification (GTDB taxonomy): domain Bacteria; phylum Bacteroidota; class Bacteroidia; order Flavobacteriales; family Flavobacteriaceae; genus MAG-120531. The sequence continues at coordinate 2,852 of JBEAQS010000056.1, forward strand.
AAGTTACCTACAGCAGCAATTTTTTGGAACGCCTGAATCATCCCGATTACAGTACCCATGAACCCAAGCATCGGAGCTACTGCAATAAATAAAGATAGCCAAGAAACGTTTTTCTCTAACTGACCCATTTGCACACCACCATAGGCAACAACTGCTTTTTCAGCAGACTCAAGACCTTCTTTAGCGCGATCTAATCCTTGATAGTAGATAGAAGCAACAGGACCTTTAGTATTTCTGCACAATTCTTTAGCAGCTTCAATCCCTCCAGAAGCTAAAGCAGCTTCTACGTCTTCTCTAAGTTTAGCGGTGTTGGTTGTAGACAAGTTCAAGAAAATGATACGCTCGATGGCTACAGCCAAACCGAGGATCAAAGAAAGCAATACAATTCCCATGAAGGAAGCACCCCCTTGGATAAATTGCTCTTTTAATACTTGTGTGAATCCTTTGGCTGCGGGAGCCTCTTCTTGCAAAACAACGGCAGCTGTAGTCAATGCAGCAGACATTTGACCAGCGATTGCTTTTGCGCTTACGATACTTGTACTTGTAACAAATAACCCAGCTACTGCTAGGATTGAAAATGGTTTTTTCATTGTGATCAACTTAAATTTTAGTTAGTTAATGGTGTTAAAGATAAAAAAATTAGTCAATAAAAAATTAAAACTTACTCAGCAGAGAGGAAGGGATTCGAACCCTCGATACACTTTTGGTGTATACACACTTTCCAGGCGTGCGCCTTCGACCACTCGGCCACCTCTCTAGTTAAAAAACGGTCCAAATAACAAAAAAAAAGCTAGTAAATCAAACGATTGCGGTTAATTATTTTGCTCGCCGCACAAAGAAGTCGACCACAGCGACCTAAGTTCTTGAGGGTCAATTTCAGAGCCCAATAAAACCATCAACTTGGCCAGGGCCGCCTCAGTGGTTAAGTCCCTTCCACTGAGGATTTCCGGATGATTAAACCGGATACTAGTTTGGTAGTGATCATCCAACACACCCCCGCCAGCGCACTGTGTTACGTGGCATAGAAGCACGTTTTGAGCAAGCGCCTCCTGGATGAGTTTGTGCAGCCAAGGTGCGTCTGGAGCATTTCCAGCGCCAAAAGATTCGATCAACACAGCCGATAGATCTGCTTCGAGCAACACGGAACGAACCAGTGACTGGGGCATTCCAGGATATAATTTCAGAAGCCCTACCTTATTGTTGAGTCGTTTGTGAAACACAGGGGCCGCAAGCATACTGCGCCATAAATATCCGTGATTGACCTCTAATTGAACACCAGATTCCACCAGCGCAGGAAAGTTAAAGGAGGCAAATGCATTGAAATGAGAGGCGCTTACCTTTGTCGTTCTGTTGGCTCTGTATAATTTGTATTCAAAATACAGACCCACCTCTTGAATTACGGGGATCCCGTCCTGATGAAGCGCCGCAATTTGTATCGCGGTGATTAAATTTTCTTTAGCATCGGTCCTTAAATCACCGATAGGCAACTGAGAGCCTGTAAAAATAATCGGCTTGGCCAAGCCGCGCACCATAAACGACAAAGCAGAAGCGGTATAACTCATGGTATCGCTTCCGTGTAACACCACAAAACCGTCGTAATTTTCGTGGTTGACTTCCAATAATTCCACCAATTCAATCCAGTGATTTGGTTGCATATTGCTGGAATCCATGGGTTGAGCAAAAGAAATAGAAGAGATCTGACAATCCAGCCACTTTAATTCGGGAATCTGCGCCACCAAATGATCGAAGTCAAATGGTTTTAACGCACCATCCTCTGGATCTTTCACCATTCCGATGGTCCCGCCGGTGTAAATCACCAAAATTTTGGCTTTATAAGCTTTCATCAGACCAATTAAATAGGGTTTTGGCGTTAGCAGTAGTGACTTCACCTATCTCTTGCTCACTCACACCGTACAGCGCCGCTAATTTGGCCACCACTAAGGTAAGGAATTCAGGTTCATTTCGTTTTCCTCTATGGGGTGCCGGAGCTAAATAAGGAGCATCTGTCTCTAAAACCAAATGTTCTAGGGGAATTTGATTGATCCATTGATCGATGCCACCGTTTTTAAAGGTCACCACGCCACCAATTCCTAGGTGAAGCCCCAAGGAAATAGCTCTTTGAGCTTGAGAAAAATCACCTGAAAAACAGTGAAATACCCCGCGATGAAGCCCATGAAAAGAAGTCAACACCTCGAAAACCTCATCAAAAGCTTGTCGGCAATGGATCGCAAAGGGAAGATTAAAGTCCCGAGCCCACTGGATTTGCCGGGCAAATGCCTCTTGTTGTTCTTTCAGATAGGTTTTGTCCCAGTAGAGGTCAATCCCTATTTCACCAACAGCTATACATTTTTCCGTGGACAATTGATGGTGTACATGAGCTAACTCCTGTTCAAATTCCGGACCCACATGCGTGGGGTGAAGTCCCGCCATCACAGAAACACAAAACGGATACGCCTGTTCCAGTTGGCGCATCCGTTGTGTATAGGTCGAATCGATGGCTGGAAGTATAAACCGACGAACACCGGCTGTCACCCCCCTTTCGATGACTTGTGCCACATCAGCATCGAATTCTGGCACATATAAATGTGTATGGGTATCTACAAACACAGAAACTAAAGTTCGAGCGCTTGCTTCACCTGATTGTTCATCAGCACTTCAATCGGATTCTCCAGGGCTTCTTTAACAGCGACCAAGAAACCAACAGACTCACGACCGTCGATAATTCTGTGGTCATAAGAAAGGGCCACGTACATCACAGGCGCCGCAACGATTGCTCCGTCTTTAACCACTGGGCGCTCCACAATATTATGCATCCCTAAAATAGCGCTTTGAGGAGGATTGATGATCGGCGTAGATAACATAGAACCAAAAACACCCCCGTTGGTGATGGTAAACGTACCTCCCGTCATCTCATCTACGGTAATCGCCCCTTCACGAGCGCGCACAGCCAACCTTTTCACCTCAGCCTCTACCCCTCTAAAACTCAACAATTCAGCATTTCGGATTACGGGTACCATCAAACCTTTTGGACCTGAAACCGCAATACTGATATCGCAAAAATCATAGGTGATCATGTCCTTGTCATCGATCATTGAATTGACGGCAGGGAACATTTTTAGCGCGCGGATGACCGCTAAGGTAAAGAAGGACATAAACCCTAAACCAACGCCGTGTTTCGAGGCAAACGCATCTTTATACTCTTTGCGCAGGGCAAATATCGCACTCATGTCCACCTCGTTAAACGTGGTGAGCATCGCAGTTTCATTTTTAGCAGCCACCAAACGCTCGGCTACTTTTCTGCGCAACATCGACAACTTAGTTCTCGACTCCCCTCTACTTCCATGTGTGGGGGCAGATCCCATAGAAGGTACCGCTTGTTGCGCATCTTCCTTAGTAATGCGACCTTCACGACCTGTTCCAGGAACCTGAGCAGGATCCATTCCTTTTTCCGCCAAAATCTTTTGAGCAGCCGGCGAGGCAATTCCAGCACCTTTTTGAACCTTAGGAGCAGCCGAAGCTGGAGCTACAGGGACTTCAGGAGCCGGAGCCGCATCTTTTTTAGCTTCTTCTGAGACAGCAGGGGCTGTAGCACCAGATGGTTTAGCGGCAGCTGTGTCGATCAAACAAACTACTTGCCCCACAGCTACTGCATCTCCCTCTTCCGCCTTAAGCGTGATGATGCCGCTAGCCTCAGCAGGCAATTCCAAAGTGGCTTTATCTGAATCCACCTCAGCAATGGCTTGATCTTTTTCAACGTAATCCCCATCGGCCACCAACCAAGAGGCAATTTCAACCTCGGTGATGGATTCTCCTGGAGAAGGAACTTTCATTTCTAGTATCATGGCGATAAAATTATTTCAATTAGAGAGAAAACACTTGATCAATCACATCCTGATGGCGCTTTTTCGCGCGAACAGGACTACCTGCTGCCGGAGAGGCATACATATCTTGTGCCGCCAAAGTCCATTGGGACACACCCGGGTAATGCATCAATAAATAGCTCCAAGCCCCCATGTTTCTGGGCTCTTCTTGGGTCCAAATCCATCGATCAGCTTGGGTATATTTGGCCATAACCGCTTCAATTTGATCAACGGGTAGCGGAAACAACTGCTCGATACGCACTAAGGCCACATCTGAACGATTGAGCTCTTGGCGTTGGGCCAGCAAATCATAGTAAAACTTACCTGTACAAAAAACCACTTTGCGCACCTGGGATACTTGCGCTGAAGCGTCATCGATCAACTCCTGGAAATGACCTTGTGAAAAATCAGCCAAAGAAGAGGTAGCCAATGGATGGCGCAACAAAGACTTAGGCGTAAACACCACCAATGGTTTGCGATACGCTGCTTTGAGTTGCCTTCTGAGCAAGTGGAACATATTGGCCGGAGTGGTGCAGTCTGCCACAAACATATTGTCTTTAGCACACAATTGTAAAAATCGCTCCATGCGGGCAGATGAGTGCTCCGCACCTTGTCCTTCGTATCCGTGAGGCAACAACATCACCAATCCATTTTGCAACTCCCACTTATCTTCCGCCGCAGAAATATATTGGTCAATCATAATTTGGGCGCCATTGGAGAAATCCCCAAACTGAGCCTCCCAAATGGTCAGTGCCTTAGGATGGGCCATTGCATAACCGTATTCATAGCCCAAAACCCCGTATTCTGACAAATGAGAATTAAAAATATGGAAATCTCCTTGACGTGAAGGCATATCTCTAAGCAGCACCACTTCTTGTTCGGAATCTTCTACTTTAAGTACGGCATGGCGGTGGGAAAAAGTACCTCGCTCCACATCTTGTCCAGAAATCCGCACATCAAAACCTTCTTCAAGCATTGATCCGTAGGCGAGCAATTCGCCCATCGCCCAATCGAGCTGATCGGTTTCAAAAACCATCTTTCTTCGGTCCTCAATCAACTTATCCACCTTGCGCAAAAACTTCATGCCTTTAGGCAATTCAGTCAAGTGCGCCGCTATGGCTTTTAATCGTTCGTGCGGATACGCAGTGTGTACCTGATGAACCATTTCCTTTTCGGTAGCCGGACAGCAATCCTTCCAAGCTTCCGCCATAAATGGGGTTACCACTGTTTTTTCCACCTTGCGGGAATCTTCCAAATGCATTTCAAGCTCTTGCTTGTACTGCTCCTCTAAAGAAGCGACAAAAGCCTCGTCGATCACCCCTTCGGCCAATAGCTTTTGGGTGTAAATCTCTTTGGGATTCTCGTGGGCCGCAATCGCCTTATAGAGCTTAGGCTGCGTAAAACGAGGTTCATCCCCCTCGTTGTGTCCGTATTTTCTGTACCCTAACAAATCGATAAACACATCGCGCTTAAAGGTCATGCGGTAGTCTAAGGCAAATAGCGCCGCATGCACCACCGCCTCCGCATCGTCTGCATTGACATGCAGTACGGGAGACAAGGTCACTTTTCCGATGTCTGTGCAGTAGGTAGAAGAACGGGCATCCAAATAATTGGTCGTAAAACCAATTTGGTTGTTGACCACGATATGAATCGTTCCCTCTGTGCGGTACCCATCCAGTTGAGCCATCTGCACAATTTCATACACAATAC
>JBEAQS010000057.1:0-3195 GCA_041163765.1 Bacteroidota bacterium
ATACACAGGGACATAATGTTGCCCACAAAATCAGACTTGGTGATGATGGTCGCTTTGATATACGGTTCTTCTACGTGATCCAAAGTAGAGGGGTCTGGAAGATCGGTAGGGTTGTTGACGATGAGTGGTTTTTCCGGATCCTTACGGGTAAACGCGTGGTAACTCACGTTGGGAACCGTAGTGATCACCGTCATTTCAAATTCCCGCTCGAGACGTTCTTGGATGATCTCCATATGCAACATCCCCAAGAACCCACAGCGGAAACCAAAACCAAGAGCGGCACTGCTTTCAGGAGTAAAAACCAAGGAAGCGTCGTTGAGTTGAAGTTTTTCCATAGAAGACCTCAGGTCCTCATAGTCCTCCGTATCTACGGGATAAATCCCGGCAAATACCATCGGTTTTACATCCTCAAACCCAGTAATCGGTTCTTTGGTTGGGTTGGCGGCATCGGTAATCGTGTCCCCCACTTTAACCTCTTTGGCCTCTTTAATTCCGGTGATCAGGTAGCCCACGTCTCCAGCAGAAATGCTCGCCTTGGGCACTTGAGACAATTTTAAGGTCCCCACCTCATCGGCAAAATAGTCCTTGTTGGTGTTGACAAACTTAATTTTTTGCCCCTTTTTAATCGTTCCATTGATCACGCGGAAGTAGGTTTCCACCCCGCGAAACGGATTGTATACGGAGTCAAAAATAAGGGCCTGCAAAGGTTGAGTAGGATCTCCTTTAGGCGCTGGGATGCGCTCGATAATCGCGCTTAGAATTTCTTCGATACCCAATCCAGTTTTTGCAGAAGCGGGAATTACATCGCTGGCTTTGCACCCCAAAAGATCGACGATGTCGTCGGTAACCTCCTCTGGGTTGGCCGAGGGAAGGTCTACTTTATTGAGTACGGGGATGATTTCTAAATCATTCTCCAAGGCGAGATACAAGTTTGAAATCGTCTGGGCCTGAATGCTTTGGGCGGCATCTACCACCAAAAGGGCTCCTTCGCAAGCAGCGATGGAACGGGATACTTCATAGGAAAAATCCACGTGCCCTGGAGTGTCGATCAGGTTGAGCACATACTGCTCTCCTTGATAGGTGTACTCCATTTGGATGGCGTGGCTCTTGATCGTGATGCCGCGCTCTCGTTCCAAATCCATATTGTCGAGCAGCTGATTTTGTTTTTCGCGGTCGGTCACTGAACCGGTAAAATCCAAAAGCCGGTCGGCCAGGGTGCTTTTCCCGTGGTCGATGTGGGCAATAATGCAAAAGTTTCTGATGTGTTTCATCGGGTTGCTTAGATTCGGGCAAATATACGCAAATCCAAGGTCTTCTCACCCTGTGTTTACGCCAAGGGTTTGCCTAAATACACCCAGGCATATCCCTTCAGATTTTTGACGTTCTTCCAGTCAAATGTAGGGATCAAATGAAGTGTTCCCTCAGGGTCTTTGATAAACAAGGGGACGACCAAGGGTTCAGCGGCCATTTTTTGTTGTAGCTCATCCCACTGCTTCTCTGATTTGTAGAACGCTTCGTGTACTTGAGGATAATTAAAGGCGGCTTCTTCAAACGCGGCAAAATCATCCGTACAGGAAATCAGCTGGTCTTGGTGCTCCAAACGGCTAGCTTGTTTTTCATCTGCATGCATCAGCCTAAAAGTCCCATTCTCCCCAAATTGTTTGCGAAACTTGGCCAGGGCGTAATCGTTGATCTCGGCGTTGGCCGTTAACGCAAACAGGTAACCCACGTCGTTGAGCTCAATGTTGTCCGCGAGGTTGTCCGCGTAGATATTGGCCTTAAAGGCATCCAGCCCCCGCGCCTGCGCTTTTTCCACATGGTTGTCGTTGTTGTCCACCAACACCACGTGGCGGTTGTTTTCCTGCAGGTATTGTGCGATCAGCTGAGCGTAATTAGACCCCCCGACGATCAAAATTCCCTCGGATTTTTCCAGGTATACCTTGAGCCATTTGGCAACGATGCGCGCCGTGGTCGCGTTGAGCAAAACCGTGCCCATCACCACCATAAACACCAAAGGCGTGATGTATTGAGCGCCTGGAATGCCTTGGGCCACTAGTTTTGATCCAAAAAGCGAGGCGATACCCGCCGCCACGATCCCCCTAGGGCCTACCCAGGAGATAAATAGCTTGTCTCTTTTTCTCAATCCTGATTGAGTCGTGCTCAAAAACACCCCGATCGGGCGCACGACAAAAACCACAACCCCCAATAGGGCAAGTGACTCCCAGCGCCACAAAAGCAAGAGCTGAGAAATATCGATTTGGGCTGCCAACAGAATGAACAATATAGAAATAAGCAGCACGCTCAACGACTCCTTAAAATAAAGCAACTCCTTGAGGTTGGGCAGGTTGATGTTGCCCATCACCATACCCATCACCACCACAGACAAAAGTCCCGATTCATGAGCAAACGCCTCCGAAACCACAAAAACCATCAAAACAGCTGACAGTGAAGCCACGTTGAGCAAGTAGTGGGGGATCCATCTTTTTTTGATAAGCAAGGCCAAAGCGTGGGCCCAGGTAAATCCAAAAGTGATGCCAAAAAGCACAATTTTTCCAAAGGCAATCAAAGCGGTTTGGGTGAATCCTTGGTCGGCATCTACCGAAATAAATTCATAGACCAATACGGCAACTAAAGCCCCGATAGGGTCGATCAGAATGCTCTCCCACTTCAATACCGCGGACACTTCTTTTTTCATGGGGATATTGCGCAGAATGGGGCTGATCACGGTAGGTCCCGTCACAATGATCAGGGCGGAAAACAGGTAAGCCAGTTCCCAGCTCAGCCCAAAAATAAAATGAGCCGCAACAGCCGCGACGAAAAAAGTCACCGCGGAACCCAAGGTGATCAGCTTAGAAATTACAGGCCCTACTTGAGCGATTTCACTGCGTTTTAAGGTGAGCCCTCCTTCAAAAAGAATAACGCTGATCGCCAGCGAAACAAAATAATACAAGCCATCTCCAGGGAATAGACCTTGGGTTCCGTCCCAAATCGGCTCGATAATTTTTCGGCCATCCTCTGTGTACAAAGACGCCAATGGCCCGACGGCCAATCCGATCAAAATAAGCGGAAGAATAGCGGGCAGCTTCATGCGCCACGCCAACCACTGGGCCAATATCCCCAAAATCACAATGCCTGCTAGTTCAATCATAAAATATCGCGGGGCAACGCCCTTTTTGGCAAAATACAAAATTCCGT
>JBEAQS010000058.1:0-2608 GCA_041163765.1 Bacteroidota bacterium
GGAGAGAAATACATCTCAGAATACGGGTTAAAAGACCTGATTGAAGACAACAATAAAGAAGAGGATTTACTGTATCCAGTGATTCACCTAAAAGGTCCTGATATCGAGGTAGCCATTACCCACAGTAAAACCCAGTACAGTGAAGAATACCATTCTTTTGTCAATGGACAGCACACCACACAGGGAGGAACACATCAGGCGGCTTTTAGAGAAGCTTTAGCCAAAACCATCCGGGATTTTTACGGTAAAAATTACGAGGCGGCAGATATACGAAAATCGATCATTTCAGCCATCTCGATTAAAGTGATGGAGCCCGTTTTTGAGAGCCAAACCAAAACCAAGTTGGGTTCTACAGAAATGGGGGGTGAAATGCCTTCTGTTCGTTCCTATATTATGGATTTTCTGGGTACAGAACTCGATAATTATTTACACAAAAATCCCGAGACTGCCCAGTTGATGCAATCCAAGATTATGCAGGCTGAACGAGAGCGCAAAGAGCTTTCAGGAATTCGAAAACTCGCGCGGGATCGAGCAAAAAAAGCGAGTTTACACAACAAAAAACTAAGGGATTGTCGGGTACACCTAACAGATGTGAAAAGCGATCGGTCTCTGGAGAGCACTTTGTTTATCACAGAAGGGGATTCCGCCTCAGGGTCCATTACCAAGTCTAGAGATGTCAATTGTCAAGCGGTATTTAGCTTGAGGGGTAAACCGCTCAATTCCTATGGAATGAGCAAGAAGATTGTTTATGAGAACGAGGAATTCAATCTCCTGCAAGCAGCCCTAAATATTGAGGATTCTATGGAAGACCTCAGGTACAATAAAATTGTGATTGCGACGGATGCGGACGTAGATGGAATGCATATTCGTTTGTTGTTAATCACGTTTTTCCTTCAGTTTTTCCCAGAATTGATCAAAGAAAATCACCTGTATATCCTACAGACACCTCTTTTCCGCGTAAGAAATAAGAAACAAACGATCTATTGCTACAGCGATGAGGAGCGAAGAAATGCGATTGCTCAATTAGGGGCTAAACCTGAAATAACTAGGTTCAAGGGGTTGGGTGAGATTTCTCCTGACGAATTCAAACATTTCATCGGTCCTCAAATTAGGTTGGAACCTGTATTGATGGATCGGACTACCTCAGTGGAGGATCTATTGTCTTTTTACATGGGAAAAAACACACCTGACCGACAAGAATTCATCATTGAAAATCTTAAAGTAGAACTTGACGTTATTAACGACAAAGAATTGTAATTCAGATATAAATGGATCCAGAAGAGCCACATATACCCTCCGAAGATTTTGAGCAAACTGCCCCACAGGAGCAGTTGACCAAAGTCACAGGTATGTACAAAGAGTGGTTCTTAGACTACGCCTCTTATGTCATTTTGGAACGCGCTGTTCCGGCTATCGAAGATGGTTTTAAGCCGGTGCAACGCCGGATTATGCACGCGCTCAAAGAGTTGGATGACGGTAGATACAATAAAGTCGCCAATGTAGTCGGCCACACCATGCAATACCATCCACATGGGGATGCTAGTATCGCAGATGCCATGGTGCAAATAGGTCAAAAGGACCTGCTCATCGACACCCAAGGTAACTGGGGTAATATTTTAACCGGCGATGGCGCAGCTGCTTCTCGTTATATAGAGGCAAGACTGTCTAAATTTGCCCTGGAAGTGGTTTTTAGTCCCAAAATCACTGAGTGGCAGTTTTCTTATGATGGGCGCAAAGAGGAGCCTGTAAACCTTCCGGTTAAATTTCCCTTGTTGTTGGCTCAAGGCGCTGAAGGTATAGCAGTAGGGCTATCTACTAAAATACTTCCGCATAATTTCAATGAATTAATCGATGCCTCCATAGCGCATTTAAGGGGTAAAAAATTTGAATTATTCCCCGATTTTCCTACCGCAGGCATCATTGATGTCACTCAGTATCAAGACGGTATGCGTGGAGGGCGTATACGAGTTAGGGCTAAAATAGCTCAATTAGATAAAAGTACCCTAGTGATCAGTGAGATTCCCTATGGTACAAACACCTCCACACTTATCGACTCCATTCTCAAGGCCAATGAGAAAGGGAAAATAAAAATCAAAAAGATCGATGATAACACCTCGGAATTTGTAGAAATTCTGGTGCATTTGCCGGCAGGTGTGTCCCCGGACAAAACAATTGACGCTTTATACGCTTTTACAAGTTGTGAGTCCTCGATTTCTCCGCTTTCCTGTGTCATCGAAGACAACAAGCCATTGTTTATCGGTGTAGGCGAAATGCTAGCTAGATCGACTGACCGCACATTGGGCTTGTTGAAAGCTGAGCTGGAAATTCAGAGAGAAGAGTTAGAATCCCAGTGGCATTTTTCTTCATTGGAGCGCATATTTATTGAGAAAAGGGTCTACCGCAGCATTGAGGAACAAGAAACCTGGGAGGGGGTATTGGACGCTATTGACCAAGGTTTGAAACCTCATACCGCCCACCTCAAAAGACCGGTTACTCAGGATGATTTGGCCAGATTAACAGAGATACGGATTAAGCGTATTTCAAAGTTTGACTTAAATAAAGCTCAACAATACATCGAGAGTTTAGAGGATAAACTGGCCCAGGTGCA
>JBEAQS010000059.1:0-11693 GCA_041163765.1 Bacteroidota bacterium
CCAAAAAGTCAAAAGTTCCTTTCACTTCCTCAACACGGCAATTTTTTGTAGTCACATTGGTGAGTCCTAGACCTTGGACTACCTCGTCGACCACTTTAATTTTTTTTCCAATGGCATCAACTAGGGTGAACTTTACCTCGGGAAAAAGTATGGCCAAGGGAATTCCCGGAAAGCCTCCTCCAGTGCCGACATCCATCACACGAGCACCCGGCATAAACTGTATGAATTTTGCTATGGCCAAACTGTGTAGCACGTGTCTGAGATACAACTCATCGATGTCTTTACGAGAAACTACGTTGATCTTCAAATTCCAGTCTTGATACAAGAGGGCTAATTGCTCAAACTGTGTTTTCTGTTGCTCTGTTAGGTCAGTAAAATGATCAAAAATCAAAGAGGCATCCATGGGTATATTTTGTGCAAAAATACCATATCCATCAAGATTTTTCATTTTTTTGTTTATTTTGGGAAACATACACCATGCTTGAGTTAAGCTTTGCGTTATCTTTACGACTTTAATATATCTACATGTCTAAAACTACAGTACGCTTTGCGCGAAAAGACCCACAAGACTTTTTTAAAACACTCAACGCACGGGTCAACGAATACTTCAAAGAAAAAAATATTCCAAAAACAGGAAACTGGGCACTACACCTAAAAACAGCGGTGATGTTTACGTTGTTTTTGGCCCCATACTTCTTGATACTCAGTCTTCCATTACCCGGTTGGGCGCAGTTACTCGGCGCTGTAATCATCGGAGTAGGTATGGCAGGAGTGGGCATGAATGTCATGCATGACGGAAACCACAATGCTTATTCATCTAAATCATGGGTGAATAAAATCATGGGGAGCAGTATCTATATCCTAGCGGGAAATGTATACAATTGGCAAGTACAGCACAATGTGCTTCACCATACCTACACCAATATTCACGAACACGACGAAGATTTGGAAGCGGGTCGTATTTTGAGGTTTTCCCAACATGCTGAGTGGAGAAAACACCACAAATACCAACATATTTACTCGGTTTTACTCTATGGGTTATTGACTTTTAATTGGGCGCTAACCACCGACTTCACCCAAATGTATCGCTACTTGAAACGCGGGTTATCTTACGGAAAATTCCCCAAGCCTATTTGGAATTGGAGCACACTAGTGGTGACTAAAATTATTTATTTCAGCATCTGGTTGGTCATTCCCATGGTGTTTTTGGACACCCCGTGGTACATGATTCTACTTGGATTTTTTGTGATGCACTACGTAGCTGGCTTAATCCTGAGTATGGTATTTCAATTGGCGCACGTGATTGATCAAGCAGACACTCCTCTACCCGATCAAACCGGAAACATGAAAAACACTTGGGCGATACATCAATTGTATACCACGGTTAATTTCGGACGAACCAATCGTTTGATGAATTGGTTTACTGGAGGACTTAACCACCAAGTAGAACACCACATTTTCCCTAACATCAGCCATATACATTACACAAAAATTTCAAAAATTGTGAAAGAGACGGCCAAGGAGTTTAATTTGCCTTACAACGAATACAAAACCACTAGAAAAGCCATAATTTCGCACTTCAAACACCTCAGGGACCTAGGAAAAAAACCAGCCTTGAACTATTAATTATTTATGAGCACCCAACACCTTACGGACAGAATCAATAATATGGCCGTGTCTGCTACATTGGCCATGGCAGCTAAAGCGAGAGAACTCAAACAAGAAGGACGAGATATTATCGGGTTGAGTTTGGGAGAGCCTGATTTCAATGTGCCTGATTTCATTAAAGAAGCAGCCAAAAAGGCCATTGACGAAAATTGGAGCAGTTATTCTCCAGTGGATGGTTATGTTGAATTAAAGAAAGCTATTGCTGCCAAATTTAAAAGAGACAATAACCTCACCTATGGTGTAGACCAAATAGTCGTTTCTACTGGAGCAAAACAGTCGCTCTACAATGTAGCCATGGCGATGATCCAACAGGGTGACGAAGTAATTTTGCCAGCCCCGTATTGGGTGAGTTATAGCGACATTGTTCAACTGGCGGAAGGCGTTCCTGTCGAAGTACCTACTTCACTAGAAACGGATTTTAAAATGACTGCAGCACAATTGGAAGCGGCTATAACACCAAGAACCAAAATGCTTTGGTTTAGTTCGCCGTGTAATCCAAGTGGTTCCGTGTACAGCCAACAAGAATTAGAGTCTCTAGCCGCTGTTTTGCGCAAACATCCAGGTATTTATGTGGTCTCCGATGAAATATATGAGCACATCAATTTTACCGGGCAACACGTCAGCATCGCCGCCATAGAAGGGATGTACGAACGCACGATTACCGTCAATGGGGTTTCCAAGGCATTTGCTATGACAGGGTGGCGTATAGGCTACATCGGTGCACCTGCGTGGATAGCTAAGGCGACCAATAAACTACAGGGTCAAGTAACCTCAGGAGCCAATTCCATCGCTCAGCGCGCTACTATTGCCGCTTTAGAAGCACCTAAATCAAGCATTCAGTTCATGATTGATGAGTTTCACAAAAGAAGAGACCTTATTTTGGGATTGATGGCGGAAATTCCTGGATTTAAACTCAACGTTCCCGAGGGAGCCTTTTATGTATTCCCAGACGTTTCTGACTACTTTGGAAAAACCATCCAAGGAGTTAAGATTGAAAACGCCAATGACTTTGCCTTGTTTTTATTGGATAAAGCCAACGTGGCTACCGTAACAGGAGAGGCATTTGGCAATAATGACTGTATTCGAATTTCTTATGCAGCCTCTGAATCTGAAATCAAAGAAGCGATGTCGCGAATTAAAGCAGCTGTTTTGGCTTAATCACTCAGTGACTTCCAACAATAATAAAAAAAGCGCTCATCGGAGCGCTTTTTTTATTTCAACTTGTTGTTGAGCAATCGTTGGATGTCTTCATTATGTCCATAGACCACCAACACATCATCTTTATGGAGCATGGTATTGGGTGTGGCTACCCCTTGCACATACTCTTGAGTGATTTTTTTACCTACCCGAGTGGCTATTTCAGATTTCTTGATGGTTGTCAAGACAATCAAATTATAATTTTTGCGTATGTGTACATCCTTGATGGTTTGCCCCACAAACTCCTCAGGGACATTGGCTTCAACGATGCTGTAATCACTGCTCAACTCGAAGGAATCAATCACGTTTTTCATGCACAATTTCTTGGCCCAACGCTCAGCTGTTTCTTCCTCTGGGTGAACGATTTCATCTACGCCAATAGCCTGCAACACCTTCTCGTGCAATGGATTAATCGCTCGACTGATCAATCTTTTTACACCAAAATTTTTAAAAAGCGCCGTAGCCATTACATTGGCTCCTTGGTTTTCTCCAATCGCGACAATAACCACATCCGTTTGTTTCAAGGGAAGTCCTGAAACCGTTGATTCGTCGGTAGCGTCCAGGCAAATCGTGTGAGAAATGCGTTCTTTAAAGTTTTCTACTTTGGTAATGCTCGTATCAATACCGATGACTTCATTCCCCTGTGCTGTGAGTTTTTCAGAAAGGGATGCGCCAAAATTTCCAAGTCCGATAACAATATATTTCATACGAATCGTTTAGTTGATGGTGATTTCTTGGTTCGGGTATTGATAGTTGATCTGTTTTACTTTTTTAAATACAGCAATCAACACCGAGAGCATGCCTACCCGACCGACAAACATAACTCCAATGATGACCAATTTACTCATGTCTGATAAATACGGTGTAATTCCTAAACTTAGTCCCACTGTGCTGTAGGCAGAAAAACTCTCAAAAGCTACATCGATGAGCTCTTTTTCTGCATCAAAAATGGAAATCAAAAAGACAGAGGCCCCTATAACAATCAAAGAAAGTGAAATAATGGCATAAGACCGGTGTATGGACATCGATGATATTTGCCGTCTAAATACCTCAATCCGTGTTTTACCTTTGGCCAACGACAATAGATTAAGGGTGGCAATCGCCAGTGTGCTGGTCTTAATTCCCCCACCTGTAGAAGATGGAGAGGCCCCTACCCACATCAAGAAAAACACCAACATAATGGTCGAAAACTGTAAGCTGTTCAGGTCTATGGCATTAAAGCCTGCTGTTCGGGGGGTAGTCGCTTGAAAAAGAGCGGACACTATTTTGCCTATCCCTTGATGACCTTTCAAAGAATGGTTGTACTCAGTGGCTAAAATGGTTAAAAAACCAAAAACCGTCAATGCTGAAGTAGTGATCAGTGTAATGCGGCTATTGAGCGTTAATACCCAAGGGCGATAGGTATCTATGTGTTTAAAGGAGTAGAATACTCGGCGAATGCTGTACTTGACATAGTCCACTATATTGGAAACAATGGGGAAACCCAATCCTCCAATAATAAAAGTAAGCATCACAATAATCTGTAACGGATAATTTAAATAAAATCCTGTTTCGTATAGATTACCCGTAAGCGTAGAAAATCCTGCGTTGCAAAAGGCTGAGATCGCGTGAAAAACAGCAAAAAACAAATGATCAAAAGCGGAAGAAAACAATCCTGGTGAAACACTGAAATAGATCAAAACACCCGCGATAAACTCGATAGTAAATGTAATGATCAAGATTCGCTTCAGGGTCGTGAATACCTCACTTAACTTTTGAGTCGAGGTGATATCATTCAAGGCAAGTTGATTTTCATAGGTACTCCCTCCCTTAAAGAAATAACTAAAATAACTGGCAAATGTTAAGATCCCTATCCCCCCTATTTGAATCAAAACCATAATTATCGTCTGGCCAAAAAGAGTAAAGTGGGTGGCCGTATCCACCACGATAAGTCCTGTAACGCATACCGCACTAGTCGATGTAAATAAGGCATCGATAAAACCAATACCCTCATACGTGGCGTTCGGGAGCATGAGAAAAAGTGTTCCGACCAAAATGATCGACAGAAAACTGAGAATAAACAGCTGTGCAGGGTTGAACTGTGCTCTTTTATAGTTGATGTCGCGCTCGGAGAATTCTCGGACAAACACAAAAACCACGATGAGTTTAACCCACCAAACCTTACCGAATAGATTGTTAAATGGCAAAATTTGCAATTCGACCAACTCGTGATAAAAAACGCTGAGCAAGGAGAGCAAATACAAAAGGTCGAATACCCATACTTTGGTTTGAGCAGGTCTAAATCGGTTGAAGTAGCGGGCTATCAAGGAGACAAATCCAAAAAACACCACCAACAAATAGATGACTTCAATGGCAGACTGTACCACCAAGCTTTTGTCAAATCCAAAGTCAGTAAAAAAGACCATAAGGCCCAAAAGACTGAGCCAAAAGGCCCAAGTATGCACCATTTTTGTCTGCATCGAACGATATACGTTAGGAAACCAATGCCATTAATCGCTGGTTTTCAAGGACCAAAATTATAGATTTAATCATTACCGAGGGTCAATGAGGAGCAAAAACACGTTATGGTGTATCTTTGAAAAAAAATTTACATGTCCACTGACGTCAAACCATACAAAGATTCCGACCTGTCAAAAAAGAATCAGGTCACCCAAATGTTTGATACCATTGCCGGAGAATACGATCAACTCAATCGCGTCATTTCGATGGGTATTGACTTGAAATGGCGTAAAAAGGTGATCGCTTTGGTCAAAGAACACCAACCTGAACGCGTTCTGGATGTAGCAACAGGAACCGGAGATCTGGCTGTTGCATTGGTAGAAACTGGCGCTAAAAAAGTAATAGGACTGGACTTATCCCCTGGTATGTTGGCGCTTGGAGTTGAAAAAGTAGCCAAACATCAACTCAGCGATCAAGTGGACATGGTTTTAGGGGATTCGGAAGCGTTGCCGTTTGATACTGATTCATTTGATGCGGCCACAGTAGCTTTTGGGGTGAGAAATTTTGAGCACCTCAACCAAGGGCTCAGCGAACTATTCAGGGTCT
Source organism: Bacteroidota bacterium (assembly GCA_041163765.1). GTDB lineage: Bacteria > Bacteroidota > Bacteroidia > Flavobacteriales > Flavobacteriaceae > MAG-120531. The sequence continues at coordinate 5,911 of JBEAQS010000059.1, forward strand.
TGAAACCCGGGGGACTGTTGGTCGTGTTAGAAACTTCTGTTCCTGAGCGATTCCCCGTAAAACAAGGCTATCAGGTGTACAGTAATTACCTGCTCCCACTGATCGGCCGACTATTTTCAAAAGACAGATCTGCCTATCAATACCTTTCTGAATCCGCTGCAAAATTTCCTTGTGGTAAAAAATTCAATGCCCTTTTGGAAGGGGTTGGTTTCAGCAGTGTACAGGACTTACCTCAAACCCTGGGGGTAGCTACCATATATACGGCCATTAAACCTGTGTAGTATGCGTATTCACCCACTTTATTTATTGGTATTTCTTTGTTGGATGGGCACTGTTCAAGCTCAGTTCAGCGATGATCGAGTTAAAAACATCCCTACAGAGGACGATAAAAAACTCAACTGGGGGTATTTATTGGGGTTAAATCGGTACGGATTTGCCGTGGAATACGAGTCCGTTGCAGGACCTTCTGATCAGGTAGTGGTTGCAGAACAAACTGGCTTTCAAGTAGGTTTGATCGGCGAATACCGCCTAAACAACTTTAGCGACCTGAGGTTGGAACCCGCTTTGGTGATCAGTAGCCGTACCTTAGAAAATTTACCAAATAGTCCGCAAGCCAAATCCACGTACATCAATCTGCCTGTTTTGATGAAGGTGAGCACCTTGAGATTTGCCAATGTGAAACCGTACATTGTCGCTGGACCATCTGTATCGATCAACCTGAACAGTCAAGAAAAAACGGAACCAGATGTCCAAGTATTAAAGACTAAAACGTTTAACTATGGCTATGAGCTGGGCATTGGAGTCGACCTATATATGCCGTACTTTAAGTTTAGTCCCTCCATACGCGGTGTTTTTGGACAATCCAATGAGCTGGTTACAGAACTACCAAACGTTCAAGGCATCTACACCCGAGGAGTGTTTTTGATGCTTACTTTTGAATAGCTATCCTTTTATCGGGTGACGCAATGCGCCCAAACACAACCCAGTAGCCATAGCCACATTCAAGCTCTCCGCTGCAGGGTGTCCCGTTGCAGGAATAGTGATTTGATGGTGTATTAAGTGGATTACCTCAGGGGAAATTCCGTTGGCCTCATTCCCCAAAAGCAACACACCTTGCTCAGGCCAAGTCAGCTCATAAATTGACTGGCCATCGAGCATCGCACCATAGATAGGCAAATCCGTTTGACTCAACCAATCGGTTAATTCGGTGTAGTGAACCTTCACTCTAGCCAACGATCCCATGGACGCCTGTACTGTTTTGGGATTATACACATCGACTGTACCCTTACTGCAAACCAAGTCAGCTATCCCAAACCAATCACATAAACGAATAATGGTTCCCAGATTACCTGGATCTTGCACCTCATCAATGGCTACTACCCATCCTTGTGTGGGCAAAGAAGCGGAATCAGGAATGGCAAATACAGCTAAACTCCCAGGAGGGGTCGTCATCGCGCTGACTTGTTTGAGTTGTTGTGGGGTCAACTCGTGAAATTCCGGATTAACAAAACGATGCTGTTGATCCGCTGTCCCCCCTAACCAGAGTAGCTTTAGTCCATGTTCCAGCAGGGTGTTAATGGTTTTATGCCCCTCAACAATAAAGGCCTTTTCAGCCCATCGATTCTTTTTCTGATGCAGGGATTTGATCTGCTTGATTTGGTTTTTTCCAACCATACAAATAGTGTAATTTTGAATGCGATGAATACACACTGCCTCCAGGGCTTGCCCACAAAAGTAACGCTTATCTTCATTTTGGGGATGTTGATCGGTTGCAGTGGACTGAAAAATATTCCAGAAGGTAGTTATTTGCTCCACGAACAGACGATTTTACTTGGAAACAAAAAGATTAGAAACGATTCTGTTCTCGCGTTATTATCGACAAAACCCAACAGCCAAATCGCGGGGATTCGCCCTAAACTGTGGCTTTACCAAATATCTAGAGCACCTCGAGATCTACAAGATCAACCTTGGTTGAGAAAAATAGGTCAAGCACCCATATTTTACTCCTCCCAGGAAACTGTCCGTAATCGTCTAAAAATGGTTGACTTTTATCAGTCGAAAGGGTATTTCAACGCAAAAATCAAAGATACAGTCGTCTTTCACCCAAAAAAACCATTGGCAGAGGTTCAGTATACGTTGGATCTGGGCAATCCCTACATCATCGATGAATTTTCGGTCAACACCGACAATACCCTGTTGGACAGTCTTTATCGAGCTGCCCAAGAGTATTCACATATCCAAGTGGGTCAAACGGTGAACGTCGAAGACCTAACCCGGGAACGCTCAAGACTCACCCAGTGGTTCAAAAACAACGGAGTATTTCAATTTCAAGAATCTGCCCTTTCCTTTACAATCAGCCGAGATACAACAGACCAAGGAAAGGATAACCGAGTACAGCTGGATTTAAACATCAGTGCACCCAGGGGACCAGCAGGAACGGTGGCCGCCCCTTTTAAACGCGAGCAATGGGAAAAAATTGATGTTTTTGTAGGTCTAGATGCCCGAAGTCAGGAGGGTGTACGGGACAGTTTGTCCTACGAAGGCATTACATTTTTTTACCGAGGTGAGCTCGGCTACCAACCACAGGTATTGGCCAGGGCTATACCCTTAAGACCCGGACAGTGGTACAGTGAAGAAAAGAGAAATCAAACCTATCGTTGGATCAACAATCTCGGGACTTTGCGCGCACCGCGTATTGCCGCTGAACCTCAAGAAAATGGCCTTTTGTACGGTAGAATCGATCTGGTGCCCAAAGACAGGTATGCCACCGAACTAAACCTTGACTTAACCCACAACAACATTCAACGCCTTGGTATTGCCTTTAGCGCTGGGGTATCGGCCCTAAACATCAGCAAGCGATCAGATATTCTGCGCATCAACACACGTGGATCTATAGGACTTTTGGGTGATGCCGTAGGCACTGATCAAAAATACACTTCTGAATACGGCGTAGATATTTCTTTAACCAGACCTGAATTATGGGTTCCGTTTGGCCTGGGAAAAAACTTGATCAATCAGGATAAGGCTCCAAAGACCAGCTTGGTTCTTGGTCGAAGCATACAAAACAATATTGGACTAGATCGTCAAACCTTGAATGCTTCGTTGGGCTACCAATGGAACGCAAAAACTTCTTCGAGACATACCTTTAATCTGGTGGATGTGCAATATGTGCGCCATCTAAATCCGGATCGGTTTTTTGATGTATACCAAAACAGCTTCGATCAATTAAATGAGCTGGCCCAACTATGGCGGGATGATCCATCCTACACAAAATATTTTGACTCCTCGACCAGCAAATTGATTATTCCAACAGGAGCCCAGGGATTTATTGACGATTTTTTGAGCAATCAGCTGCTGAGTGATCAATATCAAGAGGTATTGCTGATTGAGGAACGCAGAAAGAGACTGACTGAAAACAATCTGATTTCCAGCACACAATGGAGCTACACCAACGGAATATCCAACAACCTGAATGATCCCCAATTTTCGCAGTTCAGATTGCTTTTCGAAAGTGCTGGGGGGCTACTTTCACTAGCGGCCCCCTTGGTGGGTTTAGAAAAAAATGAAGAAGGCGTATACAGCTATGCCAAGGTTCCATTCGCTCAATACGTCAAAACTGAATTGAGTTGGATCAAACATTGGCCCATGGCTCCTACCCAAAGTATTGCTTTTCGGGTTTTTGGCGGAGCGGCTATTCCTTACGGCAATGCCAGCAATATACCATTTACGAGATCCTATTTTGCAGGAGGTTCCAACGACAACAGAGCATGGAACGCCTACGCACTTGGACCTGGGACGACAAGCAACTTAAATGATTTCAACGAAGCAAACTTCAAACTGGCCGCCAATCTCGAATACCGTTTTGGCTTAGCTGGTCCCTTTTTAGGTGCATTTTTTATTGATGCCGGAAATATTTGGAATCTACTAGATGATACACCCAATCGAGAAGCTCAATTCAAAGGGTTGGCCTCATTGGGGGATTTAGCAGTGGGTACTGGAGGTGGATTGCGCTATGACTTTGGGTACTTTTTATTCAGACTCGATTGGGGATTTAAAGCGCATAACCCAGGTAACTCACCTGGAGACCGTTGGTTTAAGTCCATGAATTTTGCGAATTCCGTAATAAACATAGGGATAAATTATCCTTTTTAGACCCAAATAATTTATACTTTTGCCCCTTATCTAACGAAAAAATAGACCATGGCCCATAACATTCAACCTGGAGTTGCCACAGGAGATCAAGTACAAGCAATTTTCAAATACGCAAAAGAAAAAGGATTTGCCTTACCCGCTGTTAACGTGATTAGCTCCAGCACCATCAATGGTGTTCTAGAGACCGCTGCCGCTTTAAAGGCGCCCGTAATCATTCAATTTTCCAACGGAGGTGCGCAATTCAATGCAGGAAAAGGATTGTCGAACGAAAATCAAAAAGCGGCTATTGCTGGTTCAATTGCCGGTGCAAAACATGTACACGAACTAGCTAAGGCCTATGGTGTACCTGTCATACTACACACAGACCACTGTGCAAAAAACCTTTTGCCTTGGATCGATGGTTTGCTAGATGCTAGCGAGGAACATTTTAAACAAACCGGAAGCCCTTTGTTTAGTTCACACATGATTGACCTATCTGAAGAGCCTTTGGAAGAAAACATCGAATTGTGTAAAGAATACCTGAAGCGCATGAGCGCTATGGGAATGACCTTGGAAATCGAACTAGGAATTACTGGTGGCGAAGAAGATGGGGTAGACAATTCTGATGTGGATGACTCCAAATTATACACCCAACCCGAAGAAGTGGCTTATGCTTATGAAGAACTTTCTAAAATCAGCCCAAGATTTACCGTGGCCGCAGCTTTTGGAAATGTTCACGGAGTATACAAGCCAGGAAACGTCAAGTTGACGCCTAAAATCCTGAAGAATTCACAAGAATACATCAGCCAAAAATACGGTGTAGGACATAACCACATCGATTTTGTTTTCCACGGCGGTTCAGGTTCAACCGTTGAAGAAATCCGTGAAGCTATTGGTTATGGGGTGATTAAAATGAATATTGATACCGATATGCAATACGCCTACATGGAAGGAGTGCGCAACTATATCCAGGATAAAAATGCGTATCTTCAAGGGCAGATTGGAAATCCTGAAGGTGCAGAGGCACCGAATAAAAAATACTACGATCCTAGAACTTGGATTCGCGAAGGTGAAAAAACCTTTGTAGCCCGATTGAAAAAGGCTTTTGAAGACCTAAATAACGTGAATACCCTATAATTTTCACGACCAATTAAAATGATCGTCTATGACTGCTTGGTTTAAACGCAAAGAAAAAGGGATACAAACAGCCACAGAAGAGAAGAAAGATACCCCTAAAGGACTGTGGTATAAATCTCCTTCTGGAAAAATTGTTGAAACTGAGGAATTGGCCGCTAACTTTTTTGTTAGTCCCGAGGACGACTACCATGTACGTATAGGTAGTAAAGAGTACTTTGAAATTCTTTTCGATGATAATCAGTTTACAGAACTCGATGCTGGACTGACCGCAGTGGATACCTTAGAATTTGAGGATACCAAAAAATATGCGGAAAGACTTGAGCAAGCGATTGCTAAAACAGGTTTGAAAGACGCAGTGCGCACAGCCGTAGGTCCATCAAAAGGCAGAGACCTCGTGATTTGCTGTATGGATTTTGCCTTCATTGGCGGCTCGATGGGCGCTGTAGTGGGTGAAAAAATAGTCCGAGGCATCGATCACGCCATCAAAAACCAGTTGCCTTTCTTGATGATCTCGA
>JBEAQS010000060.1:0-9809 GCA_041163765.1 Bacteroidota bacterium
GGCGGACGTGTCAAAACACTACACCCTAAGGTATTTGGAGGCATCCTTAACCGAAGAAACCTAGCTGAGGATCAAGCACAAATGGCAGAATTTGACATTCCGCAAATCGACATCGTCATCGTGGACTTATATCCTTTTGAAAAAACAGTAGCTTCTGGGGGAACCCCTCAAGAAATTATTGAAAAAATAGACATCGGTGGTATTTCATTGATTCGTGCTGCCGCAAAAAACTTCCAAGATGTGCTCTGTGTTGCTGACCGAGCGGATTATCCAGCTGTTTTGGAGGTACTGCAGAAAAACAACGGAGGAACAACCTTAGCAGAGAGAAAGTTGTTTGCTGCAAAAGCATTTAATACGTCTTCGCACTACGACTCCGCCATTTTTCACTACTTCAACCAAAGCGCTGGTGTAGACGCGCTTAAATTAAGCGTGCAACAAAGCATGCCGTTGCGCTACGGGGAAAATCCACACCAACAAGGGCGTTTTTATGGAGACTTTGACGCACTATTTACCCAACTTCACGGTAAAGAGCTTTCTTATAACAATTTGTTAGACATAGATGCTGCGGTTCAGCTTATTCAAGAATTCAAAAACGACGGCCCAACTTTTGCTATTCTAAAACACAACAACGCTTGTGGTTTAGCCACGAGAGACACCCTAAAGCAAGCGTATTTGGACGCATTGGCCGCAGACCCCACCTCTGCTTTTGGGGGCGTATTGATCGCCAACAAAACCCTAGATCTGGCTACCGCTCAAGAAATAGATCAATTGTTCTGTGAGGTGGTTATTGCTCCTGGTATGGATGCTGAGGCCGTGATCGCTTTACAATCCAAGAAGAACAGAATTTTATTGATTCAGAAAGAAACTGAAACCGATCAAAAACAAGTGCGCACAGCATTAAACGGATATTTGGTTCAGGACAAAGACAATTTGACGGAGACCGAGGACCAACTGACAACGGTGACTGTTACCTCCCCAACTCCAGAGGAAGTAGCCGATTTGTTATTTGCCGCAAAACTTTGTAAACACACCAAGTCCAATACGATCGTATTGGCCAAAAACAGACAATTGATCGCCAGTGGAACCGGGCAAACCTCCCGAGTAGATGCTTTGCAACAAGCTATTCACAAAGCAAAAACCTTTGGTTTTGACCTCAGTGGTGCTGCGATGGCGAGCGATGCATTTTTCCCCTTCCCGGACTGTGTAGAGATTGCCGATCAAGCGGGAATTACCGCAGTGATTCAACCTGGAGGATCGATTAAAGATTCATTGAGTATTGACTATTGTAACGAGCACAATATGTCTATGGTACTCACAGGAATTAGACATTTCAAACATTAATTTTCGTATATTACCGTCCACATTTTCAGCAACATACCATGGGATTTTTTGATTTTTTAACCGAGGACATCGCGATAGACTTAGGCACTGCCAATACCCTTATTATTCACAATGACAAAGTGGTTGTCGACAGCCCATCTATAGTGGCCAGAGACCGCACCACTGGGAAAATAATTGCCGTTGGTAAAGAAGCCAACTTGATGCAAGGAAAAACCCATGAAAACATCAAAACAATCAGACCGCTTAAAGACGGAGTAATCGCTGATTTTGACGCTTCTGAAAAGATGATCAGTATGTTCATCAAAGAAATCCCTGCTTTAAAAAAGAAACTTTTTCCACCTGCGCTACGGTTGGTTATCTGTATTCCTTCTGGGATTACTGAAGTGGAGATGCGCGCCGTTAAGGAATCTGCTGAACGCGTGAATGGGAAAGAAGTTTATCTGATTCACGAACCTATGGCAGCCGCTATTGGTATCGGATTAGATATCATGGAACCCAAAGGAAGCATGATTGTAGACATAGGGGGTGGTACTACAGAAATCGCCGTCATCGCTTTGGGCGGTATTGTATGCGACAAATCAGTTAAGGTCGCCGGAGACGTATTTACCAACGACATTATTTACTACATGCGCACCCAGCACAACTTGTATGTGGGGGAAGCTACAGCAGAGCACATCAAGATTACCGTGGGCGCAGCCACTGAAGACTTACAATCTCCTCCGGATGAACTTTCGGTTCAAGGTCGGGATTTGTTGAGTGGAAAACCTAAACAAGTACAAATCAACTACCGCGAAGTAGCCAAGGCACTGGACAAATCGATCATCCGTATTGAGGATGCTGTGATGGAGACTTTGTCAAACACCCCGCCAGAACTAGCTTCTGACATCTACAATTCAGGTATATTCCTAGCCGGTGGAGGTTCCATGTTGCGTGGATTAGACAAGCGCTTATCCCTCAAAACAGACCTGCCCGTGTACATCGCAGAAGACCCATTACGCGCCGTGGTACGCGGAACAGGTATCGCGCTAAAAAACCTCGATCGATACAAAGGCATCTTGATGCAGTAACCCTCAATTGGTTTTTTCATGAGTCGTTTGACGGCGTTCTTTTCAAGCAACAAAACCAAACTGCTCTTTGGCTTTTATCTGGTATTGTCTCTTACGCTCACCCTGAGCTACCAAACCTTCAATCAGGTGCGTTTATTGCATACTTCAGGGGGCATTGGCGCGCGGATTCACGAAACAACCAGCGATTGGCGTGACTATTTTAGTTTATCTGCTCAAAACGAGGTGTTGCGACAAGAAAATGCCCGATTAAAGGCGGCTGAATGGAATCAGCCTACGACCTATCAGGCCTACAGTGGTCCTTATCGAGCAAAAGCAACTCGTGTGGTGCGCAACACCTTTAATCAACGAGATAATTATTTATTGATCAATACGGGTACCAAAGACAGCATTACCACAGATATGGGCGTGGTGAGCAACTTAGGTTTAATCGGTATTGTAGAACAAACTCAAAAGGGATACTCCAGCGTGATGAGTATTTTGAACAGTCGCTCCAGGATAAGTGCTCAAGTCAACCGAACAGGGCATTTCGGATCCTTGGTGTGGAATGGATCAAACCACCGTCGAGTACAGCTTATCGATATACCGATAACCGCTGAACTGAAAAAAGGGGATACCATAGCTACGGCTGGAATGTCTGGAATTTTCCCAGAAGGCATCTTGATTGGCCGACTGATGGAATGGAAAAAAAGCGCCGATCAAAACTACTTGGAACTAGAAGTAGCCTTGTTTCAAGACATGAGTAGGGTGAGAAATGTCTATGTACTCCAAAACAAAGACAAAATTTCTAGAGATTCTTTGATTCGTTAACCTATGGACCAAACCAACCTCATCAAGGACCTATTTACTGCACTGCTGCTGGTGGTGTTACAGGCCTTTTTGTGGAATAACATCCATCTTTTTGGATGGGTCAGCCCCATGTGTTACCTCATTTATTTTTATGTACACCCCTCCTACACCAACCCCATGAGGCTGTTGACCACTGCCTTTTTTATGGGCCTACTTTTGGATATCTGGTTAGACACCCTGGCACTTCATGCCCTGGCCTGTGTAGTTGTTGCCCAAAGCAGACCCTGGATCATGCAACTTACCTTTGGGCTGGCCCATGAACAAAAAACCTTCAGAATTCACCAAGCTACCTGGCTGCAACGGATGGTGTTTTTTGGGCTGATTACCTCAATTCACCACCTGGTGTTTTTTACCGTTGAAGACCTCAGCTGGAGCCATATAGGCGCTGCGCTTTGGAGGACTTTAATCACGGGCTTAGCGACTATTGGGGTCAGCATGTTGTTGATCAGTGTCTTTAAACCGGCCAAATCATGAGAAAGCATCTGATTTTGCTTTTTGTGCTGCTCGCACTCCTGGTATTTACCGCCAGACTCGTGCAGCTACAGCTCTTGCGCGATGAGGTTAATTTAGGAGATGATCCATCCATTCGGGCCCAACGCCTATATCCCGGAAGAGGACATATGTTTGATCGGAATGGAAACCTACTTGTGGCCAATCAACCAGCCTATGACTTGATGTTTATTCCTCAAAACATCAAAAATCTAGATACCCTAACACTGCTAGAGTTGGCCGAGATCGACAAGCAAACGTTGATCGATCGCATTGAAAAGGGGTGGGTGTATTCACCGAGATTACCCTCTGTATTGGTCTCTAAGATGTCCAAAGAGTCCTATGCCAAATTGCAAGAAAAACTATGGCAATTTGAAGGCTTTTTTATTCAAAAGGTCAATCTCAGGGAGTACAAAACGGATGCTGGAGCTCATGTACTTGGGTACATCAGTGAAGTCAATGATTATGAAGTCAGCACAAATCCTCAATACATCTCTGGTGAAATCATCGGAAGAACGGGCATTGAAAGGCAGTATGAGGAAATACTTCGCGGTCAACGCGGTGTTCGCTACCTGCAAAAGGATCGATTTAACAGGGACCTGGGGCCATACAAACAAGGGGCGTACGACACAATTCCCGTGGCTGGTGCTGATCTTACCTTAACATTGGATAAGGAGCTTCAAGAATACGGAGAACGACTCATGCGCGGAAAACGCGGAGGGATAGTAGCCATAGAGCCCAAAACAGGAGAGATACTCTCCATTATTTCAGGCCCCACCTACACCCCTAACCTACTGGTGGGCAGAGATCGATCTAAAAATTACAACGAGTTGTATTACGACTCCATAGCCAAACCCACTTGGGACAGATCTTTGCTCGCTCAACCTTCTCCCGGCTCACCTTTTAAAATACTCAATGCGCTCGCAGCGCTACAAGAAGGAGTCATTACACCCGAAAATTATGTGGTGTGTCAAAATGGGTTTTTCGTAGGCAAGCACAAAAGAGGGTGTCACTGCGGTGGCGGAGTCCGCGATTTGCGTCTGGGGGTAGCCAAATCGTGTAATGCCTATTTTGCAGATACGTACCGCAAAATATTTAGCAAATACCGAAAGCCTGGCGATGGAATTGATGCTTGGGAAAAACACATCAAGAGTTTTGGACTAGGCGAATTCCTAGGGTACGATTTGCCCAGTGGGCAGCCTGGAAGAGTACCCAATAGGGCATACTACGACAAAGTTTACGGGAAAGACCGGTGGGCCCCCTCTTTCATAATTTCTAATGCCATCGGACAAGGAGAAGTCGCCGCAACCCCTATCCAACTGGCCAATATGACCGCGGCCATCGCCAATAAAGGCTATTACTTTACCCCTCATGTGGTGAAAGCCATCAATGGAGCACCCATCAAAGACCCTCAATTTACCAAGAGAAAAAACACAACCATAGACGCCAAACATTTTGGACCTGTCATCCAAGCGATGGCAGATGTTTATTCTCCTGAAGGAACTGCCCGAGGGATCTTGGTGCCTGGAATAAGCATCGCTGGAAAAACAGGGACCGTGGAAAACTTTACCCGCATCAATGGGGTGCGCACTCAATTGACCGATCATTCTGTTTTTATCGCATTTGCCCCCGTGGAAGACCCTAAAATCGCTCTGGCGGTCTATATAGAACACGGATACTACGGAGCGCGTTATGCGGGACATATCGCTTCTTTGATGATTGAAAAATACCTAAAAGACAGCATCACCAGAACTGATCTAGAGACTAGGATGTTGACCAAAACATTAGAGCGAGAATACGCCAAACCAATCAGCGGAGCTCCCTTTAGAATCAACGAATATGCTTGGTAACGCACGAATCAAACGCATTGACTGGCTGATTGTCGGTCTCTATTTATTCCTGGTACTAGCGGGATGGCTGAATATATACTCGGCTAGTTCTCCAGCTGAACCAGGTTCCCCCTTTGACTGGTCTGCTGTGTACGGGAAACAATTGGTGTTTATCGGCATCAGTTTGGTTGTGATCTGGTTGCTTTTTTTGTTGGAGACCCGATGGATTGAGCGGTTTTCCTCGATTGCCTACATCATTTCTCTGGTGCTCTTGGCCGGTCTTTTTGTAGCGGGAAAAACCATATCCGGGGCTACTTCATGGTATGGATTAGGTTTTTTTAATTTTCAACCTTCAGAGCTCGCTAAGATTACAGCAGCACTGGCGCTAGCCAAGTATTTGAGCGATGTGCAAATCGACATGAAACGCTCCCTGACCCAGTGGTCAGTGATCCTGATCATACTACTTCCTGCATTGCTCGTCATTCCACAACCGGATCCTGGTTCAGCATTGATCTATTTTACGTTAATTTTTGTACTGTTTCGCGAAGGTTTTCCCCTGACCTTTCTTTGGGTGGGTATGTATGGAATTCTGCTCTTTATCGCCACATTGAAGTGGGGGGTTTTATGGACGAGCAGCGGGGTGTTGCTGTTGGGAACTGTGTTGTATTACCAAGCCAAGAAAAGATTTAAATGGCGCATTCCCATGGCCCTACTGATTTTAGCACTCAGTGTAGCTGGCTCATTTTCAGTGAATTATATCTATGAAGAAGTATTTGAACAAAGACACCGAGATCGTTTCAGTCTTTGGTTAGACCTAGAAAAAGACCCTGATGTACTCAAAAAAATCAATAAAACCATTGGATACAACGCCTACCAAAGCGAAAAAACCATTGAATCTGGTGGGTTTTGGGGAAAAGGATTTTTAGAGGGATCGCGTACTAAAGGAAATTTTGTTCCCGAACAACACACGGACTACATCTTCAGCACCATCGGAGAAGAATGGGGCTTTGTCGGTTCATTTTCAGTTATCCTAGCCTTTAGCGTACTCTTGATTCGACTTTGGCAACGCGCTGAAGCACAGACCAACAAATTTAACCGCATCTATGGCTATGGGGTTATTTCCATTCTAGGCTTCCACTACATCATCAACATCGGTATGGTCTTGGGATTATTGCCCACCATCGGTATCCCCTTGCCCTTAATCAGCTATGGAGGCTCTGGTATGTTGTTTTTTACCCTACTCTTGTTTTTGTTTGTCAAACTGGACAGCAACCGACTGAGTGAGTGGGATTAGCCGGTTAAGAACTACAGGAAAGAGCGGTGTCTGGGGCATCCAACGGTTTGGGTTGGGCCCAACCATGGGGATCTTCTAGATCATTGCTCATCGGATCCGCTAACACCCGCATCAAATCGTGAAAAAGATGCCAATCTCCTTGTGTGGCGTAGTGAATCACCCGTTCTAAATGATGATTTCGGGGAACAAATCTCGGATTAACGGATTTCATGAGCCGCTGACGCTGCGGGTCACGAACACCCCAATAGGCAGCCCGATCCATGTAATCACGCCACCAAGCCATCCATTGATCGACCACTGAGGTGGACCAATGATCTTTGACCAGTTCCTGGGGACGATCTATACCGCTTAATTGTCGAAAAAAATCTGTAAAATCAACTTGAGCTCGCTCCATCCAAACCAGCAAACTTCTGGCCAAAGCCCGATCTTGATCTGCACCCAGGGGAAGTCCTAACTTACGCACAAAAACATCTGATTCCTTTTGGGGCCAAACATCCTGAGCCCAAGCCAAAATATCCTGAAAACCCTGAGCTTTGCCCACCAAGGGGTATAGACCATTGGCGAGTTGCATCAGATTCCAGATAGCTACTTGTCCCTGTTGCCCCTGTCGATATCTACCCTGGGGCCTGTCGGATGTATTTGGCGTCCAGTTGGGGTTGTATTGATCCATAAAACCATAGGGACCATAGTCCAAGGTCTCCGACAACAAGGACATATTGTCCGTGTTCATCACCCCATGTACAAAACCGACACCCTGCCACTGAGCCACTAAATCCAAGGTGTGTTCTGCTACGGTTTTAAACAGGGACAAATAGGGCTGTTCCTCCTGGGCACATTCGGGAAAATAGCGCTCTACACAAAAATCTGCCAAAGAACGCAACAAGTCGTCTGCACCTTGGGAGGCAAACCATTCAAAATGCCCAAAACGAACAAAACCTTGAGATACCCGGCAAACTACAGCGCCAGGTTCTTGCTCAATAGTTCCGTTGTAGTAGCGATCTCTAGATACGGAATGCCCTGTTTCCACTAAAGCTAAGGCACGGGTAGTCGGGATTCCTAGATGATAAAGTGCCTCTGAGGCTACATACTCGCGTATAGAAGAACGCAAAACCGCAAACCCATCGCCTCTTCGTGAAAAAGGAGTGGGTCCAGCCCCCTTCAGTTGCAAAGCATAGCTTTTTTTATCCTGTGCAAATAAGGCCCCGATTTGCATGGCACGTCCATCGCCGAGTTGTCCCGCCCACTGGCCAAACTGATGACCGGCATACACCATAGCCAGCGGGGGACGTCCATCCATCCATGCCTTACCGGTCAACCAGGCGGCTAATGGATCAGGTACTTGACTTGGCTTATGCGCTGGAGTATTTGAACAAGACGAGGGCGCACCTAAAAAAGCAGCTAATTCTTGATTGAATGCCACTAGTTGGGCTTGAGGAAACTCGGAAGACTGTACCGCACATACATGGGCCTCAGAAACCGTACGCACCACAGAAGCGTTTTGGGGTAATCCCTGAGCGTCTAGAGAATGTGGATCGATCCTGAGCTGTTCATACCAAGAATGGTCAAATATCCAGGCCATCGACTAGTGCTCCACAGAGGTCAGTTTGGTCAGATCGGCAAATTTGAGTTTAAGGTCCTCAAGTACATTCAACGCCTCATCGATGTATAAATCTTTGGCTAGCTCCCGATGCCAGCGGTCTCTAGCTTTCACTAGATCAGCGTCAGCGCGAACGGCTGGGGCGTCAAAAGAGGTGTATGAAAAAGTCAGCTTATTGTCAAATTCAGCAATCTTACTAAACTCTTTGGCTTTTAATTCATCCGCCTCTACCTCAGCCAAGAAATCGGATAGTCGCAAAGGAATCTGCGTTTGGTCTTGCTGTTCTTTAATCCAATGCGCATTTTGATCCAATAAACTCAAATAGGGGTTTTTGGCCATACGCGCCTTGGATCGAGCAATAGTTTCCTGGTAATTGATATAACCCGTCCAGGGCTTAAACACAGCAGGCTCAATTTGGTCCCAAGGAAGTGGTTTGTCCATTTCACGCTCACCCACCTCTAAGTAGCTGTAACGACCTACGATAGGAATATCACTGCGCACACCAGCCAATTGGGTGGAGCCACCATTAATCCGGTAGAACTTCTGGGTAGTTATTTTTAGGGATCCAAGATCGCCGTACTCACTATTGCGAATCACTCGATTCAGGTCAATTAAATTCTGTACCGTCCCCTTGCCAAATGTTTGGGTACTTCCAATCACCACCGCACGCTCATAATCCTGCATGGCAGCGGCCAATATTTCTGAGGCCGATGCAGAGAGCTCATTGACCAAAATCACCAATGGTCCATCCCATTGAATCTTCGGATCTTCATCCATATATACATCCACTTGGTTGTCCGATGATTTAACCTGTACAATGGGACCTTCGGCGATAAATAATCCGGCGATATCCACCACCGTTTTCAAGGAACCACCGCCGTTGTTGCGCAGGTCGATGACTAATCCCTCAACCCCTTCTTTTTTTAGCTTATCTACCTCTTTGGCCAAATCTGTAGCTGCATTTCGGGTATTCTGATCGACAAAGTCGACGTAAAATTTAGGCAGATTAATGATTCCATAGGTATGACCCTCTTTTTCTACTTTGGCAGATTTCGCGTAAGTTTCCTCAAGCTCTACTACATCGCGCACCACAGAGACTGTTTTCTTGGTACCGTCTACCTTTTTCACCCACAGATAGACCGTAGTACCTTTGGGTCCCTTGATCAATTTTATCGCATCATCCAGACGCATGCCAACAATGCTCACAGGCTCCTCACCTTCTTGCCCCACCATCAGAATTTCATCGCCGACTTCGAGCACCTGATCACGCCAAACTGGCCCGCCAGAAATAATTTCAGTGATTTTGGTTTGATCCATCCGTTTGGATAGACGCGCTCCAATACCTT
>JBEAQS010000061.1:0-3025 GCA_041163765.1 Bacteroidota bacterium
GCAGGAACTCTCCAAAGTCTACAACCGCGGTTTTTGGAGCGGTTATTATTTAGGTCAAAAACTAGGGGAGTGGAGCGATCAATCTGGCTCTTCTGCCACCCAAAAGAAATTGTACGTGGGAAAAGGGGTGCATTTCTTCCCCAAAACCAACATCGCTGAGTTTAAAATCGACGCCTTCGATTTAAAAGTAGGGGATCAATTGTTGGTTACCGGCCCCACTACTGGGGTGAAGGAGTTTGAATTGACTTCCATGATGGTCAACGACCAGCCGTTGGAAAATGCCAAAAAAGGGGATTCCATCACCATTGCGGTAGACTTCAGAGTGCGCCCTTCGGATAAACTTTATAAATACGTACCGGTTTAATGGTGGTAGTCACCCTACAGCGGGCCAAGTGCATCGGTTGCAATTACTGTGTGGAAATGGCACCTGAACAATTTCAGATGTCCAAAAAAGACGGTAAAAGCGTACTGCTACACGCTACCGATAAAAAAGGGTTTCACACCGTTAAATCTTCGGACGACAGCATCTTTGATTCCTGTAAACAAGCCCAACTCGCTTGTCCGGTCAAGATCATCACCACCACCAAAACCAAGTCTTAATGGTCCATAATTAACATTTAGTTCATGTACCCAATAACCCAAAGCCCTACATTTGGCAATCATATTTTACCCTAATGGATCAGATGTATCTTTATTTGGTGGTCATTTTGGCCGTTTTGGCGATTGTTGACTTAGTGGTTGGCGTTAGTAATGACGCAGTAAATTTTCTCAACTCAGCTATAGGATCCAAGGCGATCTCCTTTAAAAAAATCATGATCATTGCCAGTGTCGGCATTTTCATAGGGGCTGTTTTTTCCAGCGGTATGATGGAAGTAGCGCGCAAGGGAATCTTCGTCCCTTCCGAGTTCTTTTTCGATGAAATCATGATCATCTTCTTGGCGGTCATGATTACAGACATCCTGTTGCTTGATTTTTTCAACACCATTGGGATGCCTACCTCGACAACAGTTTCCATTGTTTTTGAACTGCTGGGTGCTGCGGTTGTCATGGCATTGATCAAAATATCCTCCATTCCTGAGCAGACTTATGCAGATATTTGGCAATACATCAATACGGATAAGGCGACTGAAATAGTCTGGGGAATTATACTTTCTGTGTTGATATCCTTCACCATTGGGGCCTTGGTGATGTGGTTGTCTCGTTTGGTGTTTACGTTCCACTACAAAGAGAAGATTAAACGTTTTGGTTTTGTCTTTGCAGCGGTATGCCTTACTGGAATCGGTTATTTTATATTTTTTAAAGGATTGGGTGGCACACCATATGCAGCGCAAATCAAAGATGTGCTCAACCAAAGTTTATCCACTGTATTGGCGGGTATGTTTGGTTTTTGGCTCTTGATTTCCCTATTGATCGATAAGGTATTTAAGAAAGATGTACTGGTTTTGGTGGTGGGCGTGGGTACCTTTGGTCTGGCCCTTTCGTTTTCAGGTAATGACCTAGTCAATTTTATCGGTGTGCCTATGGCTGCCTACCACTCCTACGAAGCTTGGTCGGCCTCGGGTATTTCCCCAGGAGATTTTTCGATGAGTGTGCTGAACAAACAAGTGCCTGCGGAACCCCTATTCCTATTTATTGCAGGAGGTGTTATGGTTACTACGCTTTGGTTTTCTAAAAAAGCGAGAACCGTGGTGGAAACGTCGATTAATTTATCTCGCCAGTCGGAAGGTAAAGAGCGTTTTCAATCCAATATGTTTTCCAGGTCTATTGTGCGGGGAAGCACACGCCTGGTGGATGCCCTAGGATTTATCATTCCTCAATCCATACAGGAGAAGATCGATAAAAGCTTTGAGCGTCCTGATGATGCCAATCAACCCAAAGATGCACCTGCATTTGACCTGATTCGCGCCTCGATCAATTTAACCGTAGCGGGGATTTTGATTTCGGCGGCTACTTCCATGAAATTGCCACTTTCTACCACCTATGTAACCTTTATGGTGGCCATGGGTACTTCACTCGCCGATAAGGCTTGGGGTCGCGATAGCGCGGTCTACCGCATCGCCGGGGTGCTGAATGTGATCGGCGGATGGTTCTTTACTGCGGCTGTGGCCTTTGCAGTTTCGGGTCTATTGGCCTATTTGATTTTTATGGGGGGAACCATTGCCATTGCTGTTTTGCTGCTGTTGGCGGCTGGTTTGATTGTGCGAAATTTCTTGGCGCACAAGAACAAAAGTGACGGGTTGATCGCATTTACCGCCCTAAAGATCTCCGAGAGCAAGACCATTCAAGGAATCATCGAGGAGAGCGGGCAGAACATCACTCATGTGATCAGTCGTTCAGGTTCTATATATGAAGATGTTATTCAAGGGTTAACCCGTCAGGACGAAGCCCTGCTCAAGTCCAGTAAGAAAAAAGTAGCCAAACTAGATCAAGAGATCGAGGATCTGCGCAACCATTTGTTTTTCTTTATCAAGAACTTAGAAGAGCAAAGTGTTAAGGGAAGTAATTTCTACCTCAATACACTTGGACACCTTACAGATATGGCCCAGTGTCTTGATTTGATGGCCAAACGCAGCTTGAAGCACGTGGAGAACAACCACAAGACCCTCAGGTATAACCAGATCAAGGATTTGATGGAAATCAGTATACACACCACTCATCTGCTTAAGGATACCGAAGCTATTTTCAAGAAGAAGGACTACAAGAACCTCACAGTTATTCTTGAACGCAGAGATAAGTCCCTGAAAGTCATTTCAGACAAGATTGACAAACAGATCTCTAGAACGCGCTCGGAAGAAACTAGCGCCAAGAACACCACCTTGTATTTCAATTTGTTGTTGGAAACCAAGGATTTACACAAGTCTCTCCTCGCCTTGGTCGAAGAGTACCACAAGAGCGCTGTACTGGCCCTATAACTACTCAAATAGTCCCACACATACCTTTTAAATGCCCCTGTTGGGGCATTTTTTATACCTTAATGTTAAATTTTACATTAGCGTAACATTATAAAACATTGATAATCAAATAT
>JBEAQS010000062.1:0-4886 GCA_041163765.1 Bacteroidota bacterium
AAACGGAGGGACATATTTTGAGCATTATTGTACCAAACCACAGGTTCCTCTAGGCCTGAACCTGTTAAGATTCCGTTGATCGTGATAAATGGGATCATGATGATCAAAAATGAAGGCAGGAATTGATGCAGTGCCTTGGGGTGAAAAATATAGCCTAAAAAAAGGATCAACAGAAAAAATACCGCATTGACTGTGGTATACCAGCGGGGGGCAAATGCGATGATTTGGAACACCGCCCAAAGGGTCATCAACGAATAAATCACATAAGTGATTTTTCTGGGAAATTGCCATCGATCACCGTAGTACTTGACCCCTAAAAAATGGATAAATAAACTGGCATAGGGGATACAAAAGAAAAACATCCATTCCTCCAAAGGCATACCCCAAAATCTCGGGCCTAGTAAATACTGATCGTTAAAACCCCAAACTCCGTGTTGGGTAAACACGGCGTCCCACACTAAAAAAACAACAGCAGAAATCGCAATCCCGCCCCAATAGGCTTTCCAGTGCCGCGCCAATCCAGATTTTGGGTGAAAGCTGGCAACAAACGGGAAAAGTATACTCCCTATATTGAGCAATAGGTAGAGTTTAGACAACTATTGGTTTTTTAAATATTTTAGTGGGAAAAGCAGCATACCAAAGCATTCGCCGTGGTCTTTGCCCAGATGCTTGTGGTGCATCTTGTGGGCGCGTCTCAACGCTTTAGCGTATCGGGAATTAGCGTTGCGAAACCACTTGAGGCGTTGGTGTATAAACACATCGTGCACCAAGAAGTAAGTCAGCCCATAGGCCAATATCCCAAAGCCAACAGCCAGGCCATAATCGAAAATCTGATAACTCCACAACATGAAATTTCCGATACTCACCGCTGCGTAAAAAATAAAAAAAGCATCGTTGCGCTCAAAAACACTGTCGTGATCTCTTTTGTGGTGGTCCGCATGTAGGTACCACAAAAAACCGTGCATGACATATTTATGGGTGGCCCACGCCATACCTTCCATGCCTGCAAAAACACCAAGAAAAATCAGAATGTTTACCAGAATTTCCATTAAAGTAAATTTAATTGATAACGCACAAACGACCTGAATAAAAGGTCCATTTTTTTCACATTATGCACCCGAATACGCTTCTTTTTGATTTGGGAAGCCGGGGTGTTTTTGATGCTTTTCAGCAACTGTCTGTAATATCTATAAGCTACCAAAACCCCAAAACGCGCCTCCACCGGCAAATCTTTGATCCCCTGATAACTGTCTTTAAAGTCTTGCTCGATTTCATCGATCAATTCCTGTTTGCTTGCTTCATCGAGTTGTGCAAGGTTGGTATTTGGAAAATAGGAACGACCTAAATGCTCTTGATCGTCCTTGAGGTCTCTTAAAAAGTTTACTTTTTGAAACGCAGAACCCAATTTCATGGCTGCTGGTTTTAGGTAGTTAAACTGGTCGCAATCACCCTGAACAAAAACGCACAAACACATCAACCCCACCACATCGGCGGAACCGTAAATATACTGTTCGTAGGCTTCTTTGGATGTGTAGTCTTTGATATCTAAGTCAGCACGCATGCTGTTCATAAAAGCCTTGACGTATTCCAAGGGAATTTTATTGCGGTGATACGTCTGTTGAAAAGCGTGTAATACCGGGTTTAAGCTGATTTGTTGGTCTAATGCCCTGTAGAGTTGACCTTCAAAATCATCAAACAAAGCTCGGTTGTCAAAGGACAAAAAAGTATCTACAATTTCGTCGGCCAAACGAACAAACCCGTAGATGTTATAGATGTCTTTGCGTATGTTGGCCCCTAACATTTTGGTGGCCAAAGAAAAAGAAGTGCTGTATTGTTTGGTCACCAAGCGACTAGTATGCTCAGAAACCTGATCGTAAAGCGTACTCATGAGCTAGGGTTTAGGTTCGTATTTTGCGATCAACTCCGCGGTTAGTTTGCCTGAAATCAAGGCAGGAGGAACTCCTGGACCAGGAACAGTTAACTGACCGGTAAAGTAAAGCCCTTTGACTTTTTTGCTCTTCAATTTAGGGCGTAAAATGTGAGTTTGCAACAAAGTGTTGGCCAAACCGTAGGCATTCCCTTTAAAAGAATTGTATTCCGTGACAAAATCAGCCACACAGAAGTGTTTTTTAAACAACACTTTGGATCTTAATTCCTGACCTGTAAGAAATTCAAGACGGGTAAGAATTAGATTAAAATATTCTTCAATGACCTCAGGAGCTTCATCCAAACCAGGAGCCAATGGGATCAAGAATGTAGCTGCCTCTTGACCTTCAGGAGCCCAAGTAGACTCCGTTTTAGAGGGGAAGCTGGTATAGAACAAGGGCTCTTCAGGCCAGCTGGGTTCATCGTAAATCGTGTGTGCGTGTTTCTTAAAGTCCGTGTCAAAGAATAAGGCGTGGTGGGTTACGTCGTTTACCTTTTCACTAAAACCCACATAAAACAACAAAGCAGATGGGGCCCATATTCTTGAATTCCAATATTTTTCTGAATACTGTCTATAGGCAAGCGGCAGTAGTTGCTCCGTGTGTGCGTAATCCGCTCCTGACACCACCAAATCGGTGGCAATTTCTTGACCGTGGACCACAATATGGTTGACTTCTCCTCGAATCACCCCTATCCCCTCTACAGGGGCATGAGTATGTAGCTTAACACCAAGGGACTCTGCCAAATCAGCCATGCCCTGAACAACGGCGTACATCCCCCCCTTAGGGTGCCACGTACCTAAACCGAGGTCGGCCCAATTCATAAAGCTGTAAAAAGATGGCGTATCAGAGGGTTTTGCTCCTAGAAAAAGTGAGGGAAATGTAAGTATTTGCCTAAGGCGTGTATCGGTAAACAAACGATCGGCTTCTGCTTGGATGGTGCTGAAAAACTGGCCTAATTTGGCCGCTGTTTTTGGGGTGATCAATTCGAAAATATGTTCGCCAGGTCGGTAAACTAAATCTTTTATGGCGATTTCATAGTTGCTTTGCGCAGATGCGAGAAATGACTTAAGTCGTTTGCCCGCCCCAGATTCAATCGATTCAAAAGCCTGTTCGATTTCATGTAAATCATCAGAAACGGTAAACACATCCCCCTTGCCAAAGAAAACTTGATAACCTGGACTTAGTTTGATCAGCGAATAATAATCTGAAGGAACATGGCCAAAGTCTTGAAAAAAACGCTCAAAAACATCTGGCATCCAGTACCAGGTAGGTCCCATGTCAAAGGTGAACCCATCTTGCTTATACTGTTGGGCACGACCACCTAAACTTCCATTTTTTTCATAGATGGATACTTGATGTCCTTGCTTGGCCAAATAACAAGCTGCAGATAAAGAAGAGAAGCCGGAACCTAAAACAGAAATACGCATACCAAACAAATTCAAGTAATGATAGCGAAAATAGGAATAACCCGCGGATTTTGTTTAATAATTTTGTAAAAAAACTAAACAAAAATTATAACGCTTCTAGCGTCCGTATAAAAGAGGGTATGGTGGTGAATTTTAGCAATTGAGGGCTGCATAAAGCATCCGGGATTTCTCCAGCTCTGGCACCTAAAATCCAAAGGGCGTGTGCATTTTGTGCCAACAAAAGCGATCTGGCTTCTTGGATATAATGGACCAAATCAGGCGCCGCAGGCCTCACGGTAAAAAACGACAGGAAGACTACTTTCTGGGTAGATGTGATAAACTTAGTCAGCCCATCTAAAGGAACGGAAGGCCCCAACATCAGTACATCCATACCGCGTTTTAAAATCAGGTATTGGGCAAATTCTAGTCCCAAAGAATGAATCTCGTTATCGGGAAGAAACAGAATAAAAAATGGTGTTTCAGCGCGCTTTGGCACAACATCTAAAGCAGCTGTATGCAAGAGCAGTTGCCGCTGAATCATTTGGGTCGCAAAATGTTCATGAGTCATATCCAAGGTGCCTGAATGCCAAAGCATACCCACATTTTGAATAAAAGGCATAAGGATCTGTCCATAAACTTGCTCCAAGGAATCCTGTTCCAAAAGTTTCTTTAACACCCCTTGAAAGGCGGCTACATCATACCCCAAGGTAGCCATCAAAAGTGCCTCTTGGTGATAATCTCCGGATTGTTTTTTGGCCACCTCTTTTTCGACCTGCTTTTGCATTTGGGATTCCGTAAGCTCGGCTACTGAGGAAATCCGTGCTCCTTGGCGGACTAAATAAGCTACGTTAAGCAGCTTTTTTAACTCCTTGAGGTCGTACGTACGGATGTTGGTTTGCGTGCGGTCCGGTTCAAACAAATTATAGCGTTTTTCCCACATGCGAATAGTGTGGGCTTTAATCCCACTGAGCAGGGCTAAATCCTTAGTGCTAAAAGTTGATTGAATATAATCCGGGGACACGCGTAAACTATCTGCGCATAAAGTTAAAATAATTCCGCAAACACGAAACGAAAAAACAGTTTAGGGCGCTGTGCGCAACAAAGATCCCGATAAACGGAGCCAAGTCATTTCGGCTAGTTTAGCGTCATACTTAGCTCTGCTGCGTTGAATCAATGCGTTGGTCCAGTTTAACTGAGCTTGACGAAACTCAACAGAAGTAATACTTCCTTGAGCATACAAGGCTTTGGTTCGCTCAAAATTATTTTGTGCAGTGGTCACTTGAAGGCTTTGCAACTCATAGATCTCTAACGCATTCTCATAGTTTTGTCGCGCATTGCGCAAATCTCGTTCCATCTGCAGCAGAGTTTGCTTCTCAGCTAGCGTTTGATTTTCTAGGGCAATCCGGGCGTTATTGGCCCGTATAATCGTGCGACCTCCATCGAATAAATTCCAGGTCAAGGTAGCCCCTAACCCAAGACTGTAGCTGTCGTTGATCGTCCCTGGAAAAAATGCAGAACGCGGGTTTTGGTTTTCGTTCCAACCGTAAGATCC
>JBEAQS010000063.1:0-10916 GCA_041163765.1 Bacteroidota bacterium
CGGGAACTGCTAACCACGGTGGATACTTCTCAGTACAATCGGTTTCATCTGATGAAATGGCAGTTACCCAAAAAGGTGGTGACTGGTATGACGGTGGAATCTGGTTGGAAATGCACAGACACACGTTTAGCTCGAACAATGGACCGATCAACGGTACTTGGGTACAGCAATACGAGCAAATTGCTCAAGTAAACAACGTAATTACCAACGGTAATTTGGATGCTGGCCAGTTGGCTCAAGCCCGCGTTGTTCGCGCTTACCTACACTGGAGATTGATGGACCTGTTTGGACGCGTCAAAATTGTTGCTCCAGGAGAGTCCACAGCACAAAGACCAAGAGCTGAGACTTTTGCTTGGATCGAAAGTGAAATTCTTGCTGCAGTACCAAATCTTGGTGGAAACGATGTAAAATACAGAATCAACAAATATGCCGCTCACGGTCTATTGGCTAAACTGTATTTAAATGCTGAAGTCTACACAGGTACAGCTCGTTGGGCTGACGCTGCCTTCCACGCTGACTACGTGATCGAAAACGGTCCATACCGTTTGTCTGACAGCAGTGTTAAAGTTCCTAACTTGGGAAGAAGACCTGCTGTGTCTACTGATCCAGCGGAACTTTCAGGATACGCTGCCGTTTTCGCACCAAACAACCAAAACAACCCTGAGATCATCTGGTCTATCGAATACGACGAAGCAACTGCTGGTGGTATGAACTTTAACCAAATGACTTTGCACTACGCTTCTCAGTATTCTTGGAACTTCCAAGATCAACCATGGAACGGTTATTCTGCTCTTGAAGAATTCTACAACTCATACGAGAACGGTGATGCGCGTAAAACTGCTAACTTCATTGTAGGACCACAATTGGATTACGGCGGGAATGCATTAGTGGATTTAGCGTCTGACAATGCTGACCCAGCGATCAACTACGTACCAAACATCAACGAGTTGGAACCAAATGCAAACCGTATCGGTGGAGCTCGTTTGGGTAAATTCAGCTTCAAACAATTTGGACGTCCAGATATGGACAACGATTACCCAATCGTTCGTTTAGGTGATATGTACTTAATCCGTGCTGAGGCTACTGCACGTGCAGCTGGAAACTGGGCATTGGCTCTTCCAGACGTAAACACTATCCGTGCTCGTGCTGGAGTTTCTGCCATGACTTCAATCACTGCAGACCAATTCTTGGCTGAAAGAGGACGTGAGATGTTCCAAGAAGCTTCAAGAAGAACTGACTTGATCCGTTTCGGCAAGTGGGGTGCTTCATGGTGGGAAAAAACCAACTCTGATGCGTACAGAACAGTATTCCCTATCCCAGCTGAACAAATTCAGGTGAGTGGTGGTACTTTGACTCAGAACCCTGGCTACAACTAGTAGACCAAACACATCATTGCAAAAGCCATCCTTCGGGGTGGCTTTTTTTATTTAACAAAATTGGGCAAACAAGTACTAGAGATACTTTGAGCAGGTGCTTGAATTTTGTTACATTCATACCGGAAAAAGAAACTGAAATTAGTCGATGTATTTCCTCATAAATTCACTGGTGAGACCATGCAAACGCACCTGGATATTTTCATTAATATCCCTAGGTCTTCTGTCTGGGTGCCAACAAAAGGAGACGCGCTTTACCCAAATGGACCCAAAGTCTTTGGGTATTGAGTTTGAGAATCAATTAAGCTATACTGAAGAGTTTAACCCATATACCTACCGCAATTTCTATAATGGTGCAGGGGTAGCTATGGGAGACATCAACAACGATGGGTTGATCGACCTGTATTTTACAGGCAATATGACCGAAAACAAACTGTACCTCAACAAAGGAGACTGGAAATTTGAGGACATCACTGAACGTGCGGGTGTTGCCTGTAGCGGTGTTTGGTCGGCAGGAGCAACTTGGGCGGATATAAATGGCGATGGATTATTAGACCTTTATGTGACCAAATCGGGCATGCCTGGTGGGCCAAATCGCTATAATGAGCTGTTTATTAACCAGGGGGATTTAACCTTTAAAGAATCATCTGCCGCCTATGGGCTAGATGTGGTGGGTTTATCGGTTCAAGCAGCATTTTTTGATTATGATGCAGATGGAGATTTGGATTGTTATTTGCTCAATAACTCGATTCGCTCAGTAGGGGCTTATGACCTTATTGAAGGGCAAAGAGAAAAAAGTCATCCCGATGGAAACCGACTTTTGGAAAACCGCGATGGTTTTTTTGTCAATGTGTCTGAAGAGGCAGGGATCTATTCCTCGGCTATCGGATTTGGTTTGGGGATCACTCTATCCGACTTTAACGGGGATCACCGACCTGATCTATTTATCTCTAACGATTTTTTTGAAAAGGATTACCTCTACCTCAACACAGGGCAAGGGGGATTCAACGAGGTGAGCGACCAATATTTCTCCGCTTTGTCTATGGGCTCCATGGGGGCTGATGCCGCTGACCTAGACAATGACTTATTGCCTGATCTAATGGTGACAGAAATGTTGCCCGAGACCTTAGAGCGCCAGAAAACGAAACAGACCTATGAATCCTGGGACAAATTTAGTTTAGCAGGAAGTAAGGGTTACCACAAACAATACCCCAGAAATGCTTTGCAGCGAAATTTGGGCGAGCATGGATTTGCCGAAATCAGCAGAATGACTGGATTGTCAGCCACCGAATGGAGTTGGGCTGCGTTGTTGTTTGACATGGACAACGATGGACTGCGCGATGTATATGTCAGTAATGGGATTTATAAAGACCTGCTCGATCGCGATTATTTAGCCTATATGGCCAACGAGGAAAAGGTCCGCCAAATGATCCAAGAAGATGATGAGGTGATTACCAAACTGATTGACCTAATGCCTTCAAAAGCTGTCCCCAATGCGGTGTACCGCAATAAGGGTGGTTGGGATTTTGAGGATATGCGAGAGACTTGGGGTATGCAAACACCCTCATTCAGCAATGGAAGTGCCTACGGGGATTTGGACAATGATGGTGATTTAGACTTGGTGGTCAACAATGTAAACATGCCTCCCTTTATCTATAAAAACAATACAGATCAGCAGGCCAATGCCCTACAATTAAGCTTTACAGCGCTAGGAAAAAACACGTTTGGGGTGGGCGCCAAGGCTATCGTATATTATGGAGGAAACAAATCTATGGGGGAGCAGTTCCCCTCCAGAGGATTTATGAGTGCCAGTCCAAACCGACTGCACTTTGGATTAGGAGCCATAAAAAAAGTGGATAGTATTGAAGTGATATGGCCGAACAGAACGAAAAGTGTGCTGAAAGATATTGCCGCCAATCAATTGCTGCATATTGATCAGCATCAAGTACCCACACAAGCAATCCCTGAATCAGAGGCTCTTCAAGTGCTTCAGGATGAAACTTTTCCGGAAGTGGCCCATGAAGAAGGTCCATACATTGATTTTAACTTTGAACAGCTGCTTCCGGAGATGGTGAGTCACCAAGGACCTGCATTGGCCGTAGGAGATGTCAACGGAGATGGATACGACGACGTGTATTTGGGGGGTGGTAAAAAACAAAGCGGACAACTTGTTTTGAGTAAACCTGATGGGACCTACACGGTGAGTACTGACCCATTTGCCGCAGCAAAAAATGCGGAGGAAGTAGTAGCGCTATTTGTAGACACGGATCGAGACGGGGATTTAGATCTGTATGTGGGGACAGGCGGAAAAGCATTTTCAAAATTTGACAGTGCGTTAAAAGATCTGTTTTACCTCAACGATGGTCGGGGAAATTTCAAGCCATTTGCCTTTGCGATTGAAGAAGCCCCCTTGTTAAACACAGGTGTGGTGATCAGCTTTGATGCCGACGCGGACAACGATCCTGACTTGTGGATTGCGGGTAGATACGATACAGAAACTTATGGATTACCCAGCTCAGGATATCTGTTGATCAACGATGGGCTAGGTAGATTTAGCCTCTCATCGAGTGAAGCGTTTAAAGATATGGGTATGGTTCGGAGCGCCGTAGTGACCGATCTAAATGCAGATAGCTGGCCTGATATCATTGCTTCTGGAGACTGGATGAACATAGAGATTTACCTCAATAGAGCCGGGGAATTTGAACGCGCCACAGAACAGTTCGGCTTCGAAAACACTCGAGGTATGTGGGGGGCGTTACACCTGGCCGACCTCAATGGTGATGGGATTAAGGACCTCATCGCAGGAAATGTAGGCACCAACAGTTTTTATCAGGTAGGTATGGGTATGTGGGTGGCAGATTTTGATCAAAACGGCCGTCAAGATCAGCTGTTTACTTACCAAATAAATGGGGAAGATTATCCCATACACGACAAAGATGAACTCAGCCAACAACTCCCCTACCTCAAAAAGAATAGATTGCTCTACGCGGATTACAGCACGGCTTCCATAGAAAAGCTGCTAGGTGAATCAGCGCTTGAAGGCTCCACCAATTATCGACTTAACCAAATCGCTACTTCTGCTTGGTTATTTGACGGAGATAAGTTTACGGCCACTTCACTACCCGGCGAGCTTCAATATGCTCATATACATGCCATTACAGAGTCTGATCAAAACAAAGATGGGATCGATGATTTGCTATTTGGCGGAAATCAATCACGGGTTAAACCAAGGTTTGGCGCCTCTGATGCTTCGAGTGGTTGGGCTATTCCCGGAGGAAAACAGGGTTATTTAATCCATCAAAGGCCGGAACCTCTGGGTGTAAAAGGCGACATTCGCGCCATCTCACCAATTAAAACTAAAGCGGGAAACCGCACCATATTTGGCATTAACAACCAAAAAATACGTATTCTTCCATGAAAAAACACCACTCAATATGGGGATTAATGGGCCTTTGTGCTATGCTATTATTGGGCAGCTGTCGTTCTGATTACACGCAAATGGTCGAATCTGAAGCAAAAAACCCTACACCCACCGAAGATTTATATTTTGGCTTTAAGGTGGGCCAAAACAGAAAACAATTTTTCGATCGCTGCTGGGAATTGAATAAAATGGGTAAAGTAACCCAAGGGCCGAACAACAAAACAGTACAACACACTTTTGAAACTGACAAAGAGGGTCAAACCTCCATTGTTTATGAGTTTTATGGGATCTTTAACCCTGATCAAGTGATGACTGGATTGGACATGGGATTCTATTTTGAAGCCTGGGCTCCTTGGAACACAGATTTATACGCCGAAAAATTAATTCCTCAGATCAAGGACAGCTTGGTAAAATGGTACCCAGGAAATGAATTTAAATCGATTTTCCTCCAGGAACTTGACAAAGAGGTATGGATCAAAATTGACGGAAGCAGGCAAATCCTGCTCTATCCAAAAAACGAAAAAGAAATCACCGCGAAGCTAGAAGACTTGCGCTACAAATACCCAGAGATTTATGAATAACAAGTGGGCTTTCTCTGCACTTACACTTTTGATTTTTGTCCTTCATGGGTGCCAAAAAGAATCCCTGCTTTTTGAAGCGATGGATCCTTCGGATATCGGGATGGAATTCAGCAACGAACTCGGATTCTCCAAGGAGTTTAATGTGTATACCTACCGAAATTTTTACAACGGGGGCGGTGTTTCACTGGGCGACGTCAACAACGACGGGCTTTTGGACGTTTACCTTACAGCCAACCAAAAACCAAACCAATTGTTCCTCAATAAAGGAGACTGGCAGTTTGAAAACATCACCGATCAAGCGGGAGTTGCGGGAACAAGGGCTTGGTCTACTGGGGTCAGCATGGTAGACATCAATGCGGATGGATGGCTGGATATTTACGTGTGTAACTCTGGGGATGTTTCAGGAGACAACAAGCAAAACGAACTGTTCATCAACCAAAAAGACGGTACGTTCCGCGAAGAAGCTGAAGCATATGGGCTGGCTGATCAAGGCTTTTCTACCCACGCCTCATTTTTTGACTTTGACAAAGACGGCGATTTAGATGTGTATTTGCTCAACAACTCGTACCAAGCCATTGGAAGTTTTGATTTGCGAAGAAACGAGCGACCCAAACGCGATGAATTGGGCGGAGATAAACTACTGGAAAACAGAGGAGGTAAATTCATTGATATCAGTGAACAAGCGGGCATCTATGGAAGCGTTATTGGGTTTGGACTAGGTGTTACCGTGGGGGATGTAAACAATGACGGATGGGAAGATATTTATGTGTCCAATGATTTTTTTGAACGGGACTATCTGTATGTTAACCAAAAGAACGGCACGTTTAAAGAAGTATTGACGGAGTCGATACAATCGATCAGCGGAGCTTCGATGGGGGCGGATATGGCTGATGTGGACAATGACGGCAACGCCGATATTTTTGTCACCGAAATGCTACCTGGCGACTATGAGCGCCTCAAATCTGTGACCACTTTTGAGGACTGGGATAAATACACCTACAACACCAAAAACGGTTACTACCACCAATACACCAGAAATACTTTGCAGAGAAATAACGGAGATGGCACGTTCAGTGAAATAGGAAGAATGGCTGGAGTCTCGGCTACAGACTGGAGTTGGGGCGCCCTGCTTTTTGATATGAACCTCGATGGCAACAAGGACTTATTTGTGGCCAATGGCATCTACAAAGACCTCACGGATCAAGATTATTTGCAATACGTTTCCTCCAATGAGGTGATTGAATCCATGGTGTCCGGGGATGGAGTTAACTATGCAGAGTTGGTCAATATCATTCCTTCGAATCCTATTGCCAACAAAGCATTTGCCAACCGAGGAGACTGGACATTTGAGAATGATGCTTCACTAGGGCTAGACACTCCAGGATTCTCTAATGGATCTGCCTATGGCGACTTGGACAACGACGGAGATCTCGATTTGGTAGTCAACAATGTGAATATGCCGTTGTTTGTTTACCAAAACAAGGCCGTAGATCAGCAGAAAGGTCACTTTCTTCAGTTTTCCTTAAAAGGAATGGGGCAAAACACACTGGCTGTGGGTACGCAAATCACCGTACACGACGGAAACGCTTCGTATAGTGTAGCGCAGCAGCCTGTTCGCGGATTTCAATCCAGTATGGATACTAGGCCACATATTGGACTGCCCGGGGCGCAAAAAGTATCTGTGGATGTTCAATGGCCCAACGGAACCCGCACCCTGCTCAAAGAGGTGGCTGTAGATCAAATGCTCGTTTTAGACATGAATGAAGGCGTGCCCTATGCAGCCACTGACCCGAATCAAAAACCAGTATTTGCCGCCATGAAAGCGGTACCTGAATACATACATCAAGAGAATAACTACATCGACTTTAATAAAGATCGATTGCTGCATCATATGATGAGTACTCCCGGGCCAAAACTAGCTTTGGGAGACCTGAATGGAGACGGTTTTGAGGATTTGTTGATTCCAGGGGCTAAAGGCCTGCCCAGCCAGGTGTTTGCGGGCACTGCTTCCGGGTTCGAGCCAAAACCATGGTTTAGTTTTGAGGAGAATAAAAACTCAGAAACGGTAGCTGTAGCACTCCTCGATGTGGATAGTGATGGTGATTTGGATGTATATTTCGGTCAAGGGGGCGTTGAATTCTCCTCATTTTCCTCAGAATTGGCTGATCAGCTCTACCTCAACGATGGACGAGGATCCTTTGCCTTATCCAAATCTGTACTGCCCACGCAAAGTGTTTATTTCAACACAGGTACCGTGCGCGCAGGGGATATCGATGGAGACGGCAAAACAGATCTTTTTGTCGGCGAACGATGCATCAATGGCGCCTATGGGGTTCCAGGATCAGGGCACGTGCTGTTTTCAGATGGAAATGGACACTTTGTAGACAAAACAAATACTTGGGCGCCAGAACTGAGCCAATTAGGCATGATCACTGATGCTGCTTGGACAGATCTTGATGGCGATGGTGATCTTGACTTAGTCGTCGTGGGTGAATTTATGGGTGTGGAGCTTTTTATCAACGACACAAAACAATTAACACGTCAAAAGGATCACCCGCTGGCTCAGAAAAAAGGTTGGTGGAACACGGTATTGGCCCAGGACCTCAATGGAGATGGGTTGGTAGATTTAGCCCTGGGCAACCACGGCACCAACAGCTTCTTTAAAGCCACTCAGGAACGACCAATCAGACTGACTTATGGTGATTTTGATGACAACGGAGATTTGGACCCCATCATGACTTTTCAACGCCCTGATGGCAAATACTACCCCTACAACCTACGCCACAATTTGATCGATCAAATGAAGCCACTCAAGAAACTATTTCCGGACTACGCTTCTTTCAAAACAGCCGATATCGAACAAATACTCGGCCCTCAAGGCTCAGAAAAAGCCCAACACATTTTGGCTAATGACCTCGAAACCACCGTGCTGATCAACCAAAGAAAACTGGAATTCAACCCTGTAAATCTGCCAAAAGCAGTTCAAATCAGTCCGGTATATGCCATCTGTGCCCAGGATTTTGATGGAGATGGAGATCTCGACCTCGTTTTTGGCGGAAACTTATTTCGAGTAAAACCCGAAGTAGGTCGTTATGACGCGAGTTACGCCCAATGGCTCGTTCAAGAAAATGGCCAATGGAAATTGCCAAAACCAGGACATGGATTAACCATTAAGGGGGAAATCAGATCGATGGTTACCTACAAAAACTTGCTAATCGCCGCTAGAAACAGCGACTCATTGGCCATATACTCTTTTAACCATGAATAATAAATGGACATTAGCGCTCGGCGCTCTATTGTTGGCCACCTCGTGTAAGAACAGCGAAGAAGTTGAGGCAGGTATTCAATTCGAATCTCTTTCTGCGCAACAAACAGGTATCGATTTTTCCAATGATCTGGACCCAGAGGGACCGCTCAATATGATTGAATACCTGTATTTCAATAACGGTGGTGGTGTGGCAGCAGGTGATTTAGATGGAGATGGATGGGACGACTTGTTCTTTACAGGCAATCAAGTACCCAATAAACTCTACAAAAATCTAGGTGATTTTACCTTTGAAGACGTCACCCAAAAAGCAGGGATAATTCCATCGGGAGATTGGTCCAATGGGGTGGTGATGGCTGACATCAACAACGATGGGCTCTTAGATATCATGGTTACCCAAGTCAGTGGGTACAAAGACCTACAAGGACATCACTTAGTATACCTCAATTTGGGGGGGATGAAATTTAGAGAAGCCTCTGAAGAAGTAGGATTGGCCCTGGCAGGATTTGGTACCCAGGCTTCATTCTTTGATTACGATCAGGATGGAGATTTGGATCTTTATTTGATGAACCACTCGGTACACACGCCCTACAGCTATGGAACGGCAGAAAAAAGAAATGAAATCGATCCTTCAGCTGGAGATAAACTACTAGAAAATACTTGGGAAACTGGCGTGCTTAGCTTTGTAGATGTCACCCAAAAAGCAGGAATTTTGAGCAGTGCATTAGGTTATGGCCTTGGGCTACATACCGGAGATCTAAACGGTGATGGATGGGACGATATCTATGTGGGCAACGATTTTCATGAAAATGATTATTTGTACCTCAACAATCAAGACAAAACATTCAGACAAGCACACGGGGAGTATTTGGCCCACAGCTCTCGCTTTACCATGGGGGTCGATGCCGCTGATATCGATGGGGATGGGAGAACAGACTTGATGAGCTTGGATATGATGCCCGATGACCCAGAAATCTTCCTTAAATCAGGGGGTGAGGACGCGGATAAAGTATCTCAAATCAAAGAAACCTTTGGATTTGGTCCACAGTACTCCAGAAATCACTTGCAGATCAACCAGAACAACCAGGGATTTGCCGATGTGGCTTTGATGACGAGAACTCACGCGACAGACTGGAGTTGGTCGGTGCTGCTCCAGGACTACAACAACGATGGAAACACCGATATATTCATCTCCAACGGCATCTTAAACCGACCCAATGACTTGGACTACATCAATTACTTGAGCAATGTGGATTTTGCCGCCTACAACCAAGAGCAGCAAAAAGAAATAGCCCAAAAATTGATTGCGGAAATGCCCACCTTGAAAATCAGCAATGTGGTCTTTGAGCACCAAGGCGGATTGGAGTTTAAGAGACTGACCAAGGAAGCAGGCATGGAAGAAACCTATTCCAACGGAGCCGCCTATGCAGACCTAGATCGAGATGGACGGCTTGATCTGATTGTGAACAACATCAACCAACAGGCCAGTATTTTGCGCAATGTCAGTCCTGGCTTAAAACACTGGGTAGGGATAGACCTCAAATCTGACCGGGCCACCATGGGAAGTAAAGTTTCCGTATATGCTGCAGGTAGTGTGTGGCAAAAATCACAAGCTAACGCCCGCGGGTTCCAATCCTCCTCTACTCCCATTGTTCATTTTGGGTTGGGGGATCAAGCAAAGATTGACTCCATCGTGGTTGAGTGGGTTGGCAGGACACCTAGGGTGTATAAAAACCTAAATGCTGACCAATACCACATCCTCCAGGAAAAAGAAGGGGCTAACGCTAAAGCTACTCAGCCTCAAGCTGTCGCTATGGCCGACTTGGACGTGTCCTTGTTCAACTACCAACATACGGAAAACACGTATTTCGACTACGAAAATGAAGGCCTCATGCCTGAGCGACTTTCCGTTGAAGGACCTGCTGTGGTTTTTGAGGATTTCAACTCAGATGGGCTGAAGGATTTGTATATCGGGGGAGGAAAAAACCAAATCCCAGGTTACTACCTGCAGCAAACCGACGGCAGTTGGAAGTATCAAGAAGTAAAGGCGTTTATCAATGATGCCATACATGAAGATGTAGACGCGGCAGCTATAGACTTTGATAAAGATGGCGACTTGGACCTTTACGTGATGAGTGGGGGGAATGACAATCCGGAGGGCGATATTCAAATGTTGGATCGACTTTATTTAAGCAATGGGAAAGGCGACTTTATCCGCTTCCAAGCAGGGCTACCCAACAGCAACAGCGGAAGTATTTCTGTGGCCGACTTTAACA
>JBEAQS010000064.1:0-5674 GCA_041163765.1 Bacteroidota bacterium
ACATCCAAAAAGTGGAAATCACAAAAAACAGCAAGCTCAACCCAAAAAACAGGTTCATAAAGTACAGCGGACTTTTATGGGTAGCCTTGTGCACCTTGGTCATTTTATCCAATAAATAGGGTAAGCGTTTCTCCTTGATGGTAGCTATACCCGTTTTGGCGTCATATGTGCTTTGTCCAAAGGTGTATATATCTCCTTCTATCTCTTGTACCTCAACCTTCATCTTGAGCTCAGGACCCAAAGCTTCAGGGGCCAGTCCGGGGGCTAGCTGACGGTTTTCAACCACTTCCATTTTGAGAAATTCAGTCTGTCTAAAAATCAAGGTCATTCCGCTGATGGCGTACATGGCCATAATACCGGTTAAAAAAAAGCCCAAATAGCGGTGGATGACGCGTACTTTGTTGCTGATTTCTCTATTGTTGAGTTCCATAGGAAAAAATTAATGTTAAAGGATGGGTTAAATATACGTGTTTAGACCACTTCACACATTCAGAGTTTAATAGATCCCCACAAAAATTTTGTGATTTTTTAAATACCTAAAGCTAACAAAGCCACGTAGTCTCTATTTTTACGGCTTCAAACTAAAACGATGAACCTCAACCACCTCGACCAGCTCACCCAATGGTGTAGTGAAGATGGCGTAAAAACTCAAGCCGCTGAACGTCCTTTTTGGAATCGCCTGATGGCTGAAGCCCACACCTTACACGATTTGTTTTTTCAGATCTATGGGCGTCAACCCAATACTGAAACTGCCTACAGAGCGTTTATCCGTGGGATCGCTCAAGCTTATTGCTCAAGATCTAAAGCACTCAAGTCTAGAGATGCTCAAAAAGCGACAAAAGACGCATGGATTACCGACCAAAACCTAGTGGGTATGAGCCTTTATGTCGATCGCTTTGGCGGCGATTTGAAAGGTCTTGTGAAGCAATTGGATTACCTGGAAGAATTGGGGGTGAATGCGCTTCACTTATTGCCGGTCATGAAAAGTCCTGCCGAAGCCTCGGATGGGGGATATGCTGTATCGGATTACCGAAGTGTCGACCCTAGATTTGGCACCAATCAAGATCTAGCAGATCTCCAAGAGGAATTGCTCAAAAGAGGCATGTATTTAATGACGGATATCGTGGTGAACCACACCTCAGATCAACACCCTTGGGCGCTTAAGGCCAAAGCTGGAGATCCGTTTTATCAGTCATTTTACTATACCTATGCAGATCGGTCTATACCGGATCAAATGGAGGCTACTATGCCTGAAGTGTTTCCTGAGAGCGCCCCGGGGAGCTTTACCTTCAACTCAGAGATGAGTGCCTGGGTGATGACTGTCTTTCACCACTACCAGTGGGACCTCAATTTTAGCAATCCCCAGGTGTTGAACGCCATGGTGGAACACATTCTGTACTATGGAAACTTAGGGGTAGATATATTGCGCATTGACGCTCCTGCCTTTATCTGGAAACAAATGGGCACGACCTGCCAAAATCTACCCGAAGCCCACTTGCTGTTGCAGTTGATCAAATCTGCTGTCCGCGTAGCCACGCCTGGTATGGCCATTTTGGGAGAGGCCATTTTAGCTCCTGAGCAAATCATGGACTTCTTTGGTCATGGATTGATGCAGGGAAGAGAATGTGATTTAGCGTACAATGCGGCACAAATGGCGCTGCAATGGGACGCATTGGCTACCGGAGATACTAGAAATTTATGGCTCAACCAAGCGATTATCCGTCGCAAACCTCTGGGAACAACCTGGTTGAATTACACCAGATGCCACGATGATATCGGATTCGGGTTTGAGGACAAATACATTGAGCAAGCAGGTTTTACACCCTATCTGCACAGAGCTTTTCTCAAGGACTACTGGTCTGGTCAACACCCGGACAGTCCAGCCAGGGGTATGCTTTTTGGGGTCAATCCAAAGACCAACGATGCGCGGATCTCGGGGACATTGGCCTCTTTATGTGGCGTAGAAAAGGCACTTGAGCTCCAAGATACTGCAGCCCTCGAACGGGCTATTGCTCGCATTGCCTTGATGCAAGCGCAATGTCTGCTGCTCGGAGGTATACCGATGTTGTATTACGGTGACGAATTAGGTCATATCAATGATTATTCTTTCCAGGATGACCCCTCCAAAAGCTATGACAATCGATGGGTCCACCGCCCAATCATCAGTCAAGAAAAAAGAAAAAAAAGAGTTGATCAGGCGGGTGTGGAAGGGCGTATTTTTGCCCTCCACCAAAAACTGATCGCCTTGAGAAAGGCGCATGATATTTTTGCGGACACCAATAATGTTGAGTGGTGGCCTACTGATCACCCTTCGGTCATTGGGATGTCACGCGGATCCATACACGCGCTGTTTCACTACGGTGGTCAATCCAAAACAGTGACCCTAAGCGGTCGATCAATACCCCAAAAAACACGGGATCTGTGGACGGGCAAAACAGTAAACTTATCCAATGAAGGTCAACTTACCTTTGCCCCTTATCAGTTTTATGTGCTGCAACAGGGGTAGTCTCTTCGGTGGGCGTGAGCACCAAGTCAATCAGTTTTCGGCGAATACCTAAGTCGTATAGCCCTTGTTGGGACCTTGAGGGATAGACCCTATTGGTGAGTAATACCAAAACAAGATCATTTTTGGGATCCACCCAGAAAAAGGTGCCGGTAAAACCTGTATGTCCATAGCTTTCGGGGGATAATTGGGAGGATGGGTAGTTGTCTTCTGGTTTGTCAAATCCAATACCCCGTCTGTTATTCGTCCCCGGGAAAGCTTGGGCAGTAAATCGATCTACCAAGTCAGCTGGCAGTATATTCTTTGACTTGAAGGTTCCCTTGGAGAGGAATAAATGAGCTACCTGGGCCACTGAGTACGCGTTGCCAAACAAACCAGCATTACCCGAAATTCCACCCATCATCGACGCTGCTTCATCGTGCACGGTACCATGTACTAACTTTTTTCTAAACAAGGTGTCCACTTCAGTGGGCACAATTTCCTGAGGTGTAAACTGCTCTAGAGGACGAAATGTTAACCTGTCGGCCCCAATTGGTGCGTAAAACTCAGTCTGTAAATACGCTGTCCATGGCCACCCTAATATCCGTTGAGACCAGTCTGGCAACAAAAAAAACAAGAGCCCTGAATATTTGTACGTCCCTGGATCCACTATGGGGGTTCGGGCGATACGTCTGGCTATTTTTTTTGGGTAGTTTTTGTGAACATACCACTCCGTATCCACTGGGTAGGGAAACCTTTTGGTCAGCTTTTGAGATATTGTCCGTGATTTAGGTCTCCCCTTGGAAGTAAAAACGGTGTTTTGATGACTGATATAGGGAATCCACCCCGCTTGATGAGCCATAACCTCTCTTAGGGTTTGCTTCCCTTTTGGGTTGTTTTTCAAAGCTGGGAAGTGAACGCCAACAGGGTCGTCTGGATCCATTAAACCTTTAGCTGTCCATCCCATCACCGACAGGGTGCCCGCCAAGACCTTGGTCAAAGAAGCTAAATCATACAGGTGTTGATTGTTAACCGCCGTGAATGAATCGTAGGTGTGAAAACCATAAGATTTGTTGACCAAAGTATCTCCATGGTGATACACATAGAGCTGAGCTCCTGGAAATGCTTTGCGGGCAATCGCATCATTGATCAGGGAATCCAAACGGGATGCTACCGGTTGTTGGGCAAGCGCAACCTGAAAAGAAACCAGCAAACACAAACTTATGTATAACCTTATCATGGGATTATTTCTGTTTGCGTACCCAATGATTCAACGCTTTCCTCAAGGCCTTCAAGTCGTTTTTACGGTGAGCAGCGGTAATCACGACTCTGGTCAGCAGTGGACTTTGGGGGGTAGGGTAGGGAAATTCTGTAGGGATGATTTTATGGGTGCGCAAGTGCGCGCCCATCCCCGGGCTATCGCATTCAAACGCGGGGTGTCCTGGGTGTTGTCTTTTTGGACAACCTTCTGGCCAGTGCTTTACCATCCAGGCCACATGGCGTTCTAGTTTCTTTAATTGAGTTCTATATATGCGCTTGGCCTTAACGAGTACATAAGCGTACCCGGGACTACAAGGGCTAGCACCTCCCCAAAGGGGATGCTGGCGCAGTGCATCCATTTGAATCTGGGAGGTCCAAACAGCCCCTGCACCTACCCCCAGTGATTTCCCCAGTGATGCGGTAACGATAAGTTCCTTGGGATTAAGTGCCGCAAGAGCTGCATAGGACCCTCCACCTTGATGACCTGTACTACCTATTCCATGCGCGTCGTCTGCGACCAAAATAATTTGGCTTAGAGGCAATGCTCGAAGTGGTGTGTAATGAGGATAGCCCATCCCATGAAAATCTATGGTATCCAAAAACAACACCGGGGTTTGTTGAGGATTTTGGGTAACAGCGCGATTTAGGTCGTTGATCAATGATTTCCAATCTAGATACCTAGATTGGGCTGAGCGGGTAATCAAAGCTGAATGCACATAGGGGGCATAAAAATGAACGTGCTGTTCGGTATTGAAATACTGACTGACCCACTGTCCAGCCAGCATACCGGATGAAGTAAGACTGGCTGCTTGGCTTCCCGCTAAATCGGCTAGTACTTGTTCCGCTTTCTGGTAGATAGAGAGCCGCACATTAGACTGACGCGATGAGCCCATATGGACGCCAAAACGCTTAACGCCCTGAAGCATGAGTGAGTGAAATCTTTTGTTTCTAGACAGTCCCAGATAATCGGTACCCCCAAAGTAACGCTGAACGCCTTGTGGGGTATCCATGTGTGGTCCTAAAGCAGTATCGATGTGAAGTGGCTCCATGCTTGACTATTTTTCGGCCAAGAGCACTACTCCACTGCCGCCTAAATTCGGCCAATGCACTTGTGCCTGATCATCTATATAAATCCCCGATGCGATATCTGCAGCCAGTAAAAGTGCTCCGTCCATGTCCACATAATCCAATTGAGGCAACAACTGGGCAATAGCAGAAATGCCCACTGTAGACTCAGTCATGCACCCCACCATCAATTTAAGGCCCAGTGCTTTCGCTTGATCAATCATCCTTCTCGCGGGTGCCAAACCACCGCACTTAGTCAACTTGATGTTGATCCCGTGAAAGTATTCAGCACAACGCGCCACATCGGATTCTACCAAACATGATTCGTCGGCAATGATCGGAAGAACACTGTGTGCCCGCACATAACTCATGCCTGACCAATCATCTGCAGGGAGTGGTTGTTCGATAAACTGAACCCCCAATTCTTTTAGTTGCCTGGCGTTTTCGACGGTTTGCTCAGGCGTCCAAGCGCAGTTGGCATCGACGCGGAAAACCGCATCGCTTTGGGCGCGCAAGGCGCGGACAATCTCAATATCGCGATCAGTCCCCAACTTAATTTTGTAAATAGGCCAGGGTTTTTCTGCCATCTTGGCCAGCATGACCGGAACTTCGTCAATACCAATCGTGTAGTTGGTGGTCGGGTAATGTTCCAAGGTAGTTCCCCACAGCTGCCAGAGCGGGGCGCCGCGCATTTTGCCCCAAAGATCGTGGGCTGCGAGGTCCAGCGCACAACGGGCAAATGAACCCAATTCACTACTTTGCAACAGCTGATCAAACCAGTCTATATCCTGACCATCCCAAGCCTCAATCTGTGCTTTTAGACCGTTGATCTGTTCCGACATTTGGGCTACGGAGCTTTGATAATAC
>JBEAQS010000065.1:0-3702 GCA_041163765.1 Bacteroidota bacterium
AAAAGCCACATCATCGAAGCGACTCAAAAAGTTTTTGACGATTTTGCCGGCGGGACTACAGACCAAGCACAACTAAAACAAATTTTAGGCATATAAATCAACTAAACCAACTTAAACGATATGAAAAAAACAATGACATTGGCCCTGGCACTGATCGGATTGGTTGCCTGTAAGGACAAAGAAGCTCAAGCAAACACCGAAGACATCACTTTTCTGCAAGCAGAGGAGCAAGATGCCTGGGAATCTCTTTTTGACGGGAAAAGCTTTGCGGGTTGGCACGCCTATAACGGTGGAGCTGAGTTAAACGGTTGGGTCATCCAAGAGGAGGCCATGCATTTTGATCCCAATGCGCGCACCGAGAAAAAGTCAGCCAACATAGTCAGTGATCAAGAGTTTACCGATTTTGAGCTGAGCATAGATTGGAAGATTGCTCAGGCGGGTAACTCCGGAATTATGTGGTCTGTAGTGGAAGATGCTGCCTATGGCGAGCCCTACCTCACTGGTCCAGAAATTCAGGTTTTGGACGATGCAGAACATCCTGATTCATTCGTGGGTGATGGCAAGCACAAAGCAGGCGCATTGTACGACATGATCGCTCCAGCAGTAGCTGCGGTAAAACCTTTTGGAGAGTGGAATACCTGCGTGATCCATATCGACCACCAAGAGAACTTAGGCTGGGTGACGTTAAACGGCACTGAGACCGCTCGTTTTCCAGTTCAAGGACCTGAGTGGGACGCCATGGTTGCTGGATCTAAGTTTGCGGATTGGGGTGCTTTTGGCGCTTCAGCTACCGGGCGTATAGCCTTGCAAGACCACGGAGACAAAGTGTGGTATAAAAACATCAAAATCAAAAGACTCCATGAGTAGTTTTTGGAAAAAACGCCCACTTCGGTGGGCGTTTTACTTGACCCTAATCGGGTTTGTCGGTTGCGCCACTTCTGAGCGTGATACATGGACCCCGCTTTTTAATGGAACAGATCTTGCTGGATGGAAGGTGTATCAAGGTCCCCGAGAGGCCAATGCACCAGGGGAGTACAATGGATGGATCGCCGTAGATAGCGTGTTGGTTTTTGACCCTGCGCGCAGAACTACACCTGCACCAGCCTCCATCATCACCGAAAAGTCGTTTACCAACTTTGAACTTTCACTCGAGTGGATGGTGGATCCACAGACGAATTCTGGGGTGCTTTTCGGCATTCAGGACCGCCCCGAGTTTGAACAATTATACCACACAGGTGTCGAGATTCAGGTGTTGGATGACGAATGGACCGACTATATTGAAGAGCGCGGAGACCTCAATCGCGCAGCGTCTTTATACAACTTGCTACCGCCCAGCGCCTTGGTAGCCCATCCTACAGGGGAGTGGAATCACTACCTATTGCATGTGGACCATAAGTTAAACGAAGGATTTTTGGTGTTTAACGGAGTGGAGGTACTCAGATTTCCTGTTCATGGCCCTGAGTGGGAAGCTATGGTAGCCAACTCAGGATTTGCCGACTGGCCGGGTTTTGGTCGTTTTCAGACCGGACATATCGGACTCCAAGAACACGGAGGGATGGTCGCGTACCGACGCATCAAAATCAAGGAGTTGCCACAGTAGTTAACGGGGTGACTACCTGGTTACCTCTAGCTGCGGTAAAAATTCATTCGGTCGATATAGGTCCACACCGCTTCCGGAAGGTAGGGCTGTACACTGTGCCCCTGGGCAATCGCAGCGCGAATAAAACTCGATGAAATTTCGACCACCGGAGCGTCCAACCAATGTACGCTCGGGTGGTTTTTGTAGGCCGCAGGGAGACTCGTGGTGTCCAAACGCGGATATACGTATATAGGATAGTGTTCTAGGATAAAGGAGGCGTTGTTCCACTTGTGTAGGTGGGTCAGGTTGTCCGCGCCCATCAAGAGCGAAAAAGTGTATTTTCCGTTGTATTTTTCTTCCAAAGCCACCAAGGTATGTGCGGTGTAGTTGGGTTGAGGCATCCCGAATTCAATCGTGGACACAGAAAATTTTGGATAGGGTTCGATGGCCTCTAACAGCAGTTGGTGTCTGTGGTGGTTGTCCAACAGGGACTGTTTGGTTTT
Source organism: Bacteroidota bacterium (assembly GCA_041163765.1). GTDB lineage: Bacteria > Bacteroidota > Bacteroidia > Flavobacteriales > Flavobacteriaceae > MAG-120531. The sequence continues at coordinate 2,083 of JBEAQS010000065.1, forward strand.
AAACGGACTTTGGGGCGTGACCACAAACCACACTTCATCCATTTCCGTGTATTCCAACCAGTGATGGGCCAGGATGAGGTGTCCGATGTGAACCGGGTTAAAGGTGCCAAAAAACAGTCCGATGTTTTTCATCGCGTCGGGTTATTGATCCAGGAATTGACGTACCAAAGCAACCGCTTCCTTTTTGGCGGTTTCCAGGTCGTCATTGCGCAAAATAAGGTCAAACTGTGGAGCCGTAGCCAGCTCTACAGAAGCCTTGGCGATACGCATGTTTATTTTTTCTTCGGGTTCAGTGCTGCGTTCTTTGAGTCTCCGCTTGAGCTCATCCACACTAGGTGGCTTGACAAATACAGCTAGGGTACGCTCGGGAAACTTCTTTTTGATCCTCAATCCTCCAGCTACATCGATATCAAAGATCACGTGCTTACCTTGGGCCCAAAGGCGTTCCACTTCTGATTTTAGGGTGCCGTAAAAGTGGTCTCGGTAGACTTCTTCCCATTCGATAAAGTCTTCGTTTTTGATGTGTTGTTTAAACTCCTCGGCAGTCTTGTAGTAGTAGTGCACCCCTTCTTGTTCATCGCCACGGGGCGCTCTTGAGGTAGCGGATACCGAAAAGGCCAGGTTGAGCTCGTCTTGAGCCAACAGGTGACGCACCAAGGTGGTTTTACCACTGCCGGAGGGGGCAGAAAAAATAATCAGTTTGCCTTCAAATGCCATTAGAGCGCGTTGAGTAGTTGTTCTTTTATTTTTTCCAGTTCGTCCTTCATCTGCACCACGAGTTGTTGCATGGGGGCGTAATTGGCTTTTGACCCGGTGGTGTTGATCTCCCGACCGATTTCTTGGGTGATAAAGCCCAGTTTTTTTCCGCAGTCGGATTCGCGGTTCATGGTCGTCTCAAAATAGTCCAAGTGGTTGCCCAGTCGAAGTTTTTCCTCTGCGATGTCGTATTTTTCGATGTAGTAAATCAGCTCTTGTTCGAAGCGGTTTTGGTCGACTTCAGTTTGGAGTGCGGCCAATCCTTTTTCCAAACGCGTTTTTACTCCTTGAACGCGCTCTGGATCCATGGCGGTGACCTGGTGAAGCAGGTCGCGGATGATGCCGATGCGCATGCCAAACTCTTCGGCCAATACCTGCCCTTCAGCAGAGCGGAAACCGACTAAATCATCCAAGGCACCTTCGATCAATTGCTGCACTTGGGCGAGTTCTGCTTCATCCGCTTCGTATTGGGATTGGGTCAGGGTGTCTGGTAACCTAAGCGCCATAGCGAGCAACTCCTGGGGCGCTGCCCCGGGGGCAAGTGTGCCAAGTTGTTCCATATACTGGGTAACCACGGAGGTTTGTACTTGAGCGGATGGGGCAGCGCCCGTTTTCTCCACATAGATACCCGCGTCGATTTTTCCGCGCACCAAGCGGTCAGAGATGCGTTTACGCCACTCGATTTCCATCGATTTATACGCGTTGGGGAGTCTGAGGTTGAGGTCAATCCCCTTGCTGTTGAGGGATTTGATTTCGACGGATATTTTTTGGCCGCCGTAGTCAATTACGCGTTTGCCATAGCCCGTCATCGATTGTATCATGGTGCTTATTTTGGCGCAAAGATAGCAAAATCAGCCCAAGAAG
>JBEAQS010000066.1:0-3058 GCA_041163765.1 Bacteroidota bacterium
TTCAGGGTCCTCGCTGGCCATGTAGGCTAGTACGGCGGTCAGGATAGCGTTATTGCGCACATCGTCAAACACGATTTTGTCGTACGTGTCTAGGTTGGTGTGCCAGGTGTAATTGAAGTAGCTCCAGTTGAGCGAGCTCAACGAAAATGCGGGGGCACCAGCAGCGACAAATGAGGCGTAATCTGAACCGCCACCTCCAGGGGTCCCTGGAAATGTGGTTTCGATGTGTTTTTTTACACCCTGGGGCACTTCAGCCAGCCAGCGTCCTAAGTAGGAGTAGGCGTGCAAAAATCCTTGGCCAGAGATTTGCACGACTCTACCAGTTCCATTGTCTTGATTAAAGAGCGCTTGAAGGCCGTTCACAACTTCAGGATGGTCTTCTACAAATGCTCTAGAACCGTTTAGACCTTGTTCCTCACTGCCCCAAAGGCCGATGATGATGGTGCGTTTCGGATTCGGGTACACTTTTTTCAAAATGCGCGCAGCCTCCATCATGGTGATGGTACCTGTTCCATTATCTGTGGCTCCAGTCCCCCCATCCCAAGAGTCGAAGTGGGCAGAGAGGACCACGTATTCATCGGGTAATTCAGTTCCAGGAATAGTAGCTATGGTGTTAAAAGTGGGGACTTTGCCGAGTTCTTTTGACTGTGCGACAATTTTAAGCACCGGTTTATCTCCGTTTTCTGCCATTCGGTACACCAGGCCATAGTCCTCCAGAGAAAGATCGATGACTGGAATTTTTTTGGTGTTGGCGCTAAACACTTTGTTGGCCCCAAATGCGTTGGACCACTGGGATTGTATCAATCCTGATGCGCCAGCTTGTTCCAAGGCGGTATTTATGGTTCTTCGGTCGTAACCCGTGCGTGCTAGGTTTTCATTCCACTGCTTATTGGCCGCATCACGCTGATTTTTCATCTGCTCAAACGATTCTTCTGTGGCAAATTCTTTCCAATTGTAATCAGGTCTTCCCGTAGGTTGGGGCATAGAGATACAGACTAATTTGCCTTTGATCTGCTTTAACCATCCGGCAAATGCTACAGAGTCCTGTACCATAGGGAAGGGGATGGCCTCTGCCACTACACCCTTGGCAGAGGTAGATGGGCTCCAAGCTAATTGTCTTCCGTGTAAGGACACCACTCGAGGTTCCACTAAATCAATATGCGAAATGCCGCGTTCCCAACCGCGCCAGGTACCCCAAGCCTCGTTATTGGCCTGAATCCCCCACCGGTTAAAGGTAGCTACGGCCCATTGGTGTGCTTGGGCCATTTGGGGCGTGCCGACCAACCTAGGTCCGATGACATCGACTAATTCATGGGCCAGTATTTCTAACTGGGAGTTTTCAGTGGCTTCTTTTTCAATTTGGGCCACAATATCTTTTTGTGCCCATAGTCCAGAAAAAGATATCAAAAAGGCCAACAACAGGGAAAAACGTTGATTCATCGTGGAGTTCGTTAAGGTTTAGTTGAAGAAATATACATAAATTTTGATCAATGTGATCCATTGAGCTGAAGGAACCTTATTCCTGGTAGTTTAGTACATTTAGGCACGATTAACCTAGCATAAAGACTGAGTATTGGGAGGGCATATTGAATTAGGACTTCGGAAAAATGCCGCACAGTTCACGCTACTGGTGCTGATTAACGCCTTTGTAGGTGGGATGGTCGGTATGGAGCGGTCAATCTTTTCCGAGTACGCCCAACAAGGGTTTGATTTATCCGCTCAGTCAGCCATATTAACCTTTATTGCTGCTTTTGGCTCAAGCAAAGCACTGGCCAATTATTTTTCTGGACGCTGGGCCAACCGATGGGGGCGTAAAAACATCTTACTGCTCGGATGGGTATTGGCCTTACCGGTTCCTCTTATGTTGATCTACGCGCCTAGTTGGTCTTGGGTGATCGCAGCCAATGTTTTTTTAGGGCTTAGTCAGGGACTTGCTTGGAGCAGTACCGTAGTCATGAAAATAGACTTGGTAGGGGAGAAGAACAGGGGTTTGGCCATGGGGCTCAATGAATTTTCCGGTTATTTAGCAGTAGGGGTCATGGCTTGGCTGACTGGCTATATCGCACAGGTCTATGGGATAACGCCCTATCCGTTTTATTTGGGGTTAGTGTTGTCTGTGGGTGGGTTGTTGCTTACGGCTTTATGGGTGAAAGACACTCGGGTTTTTGTTGAAAAGGAACAATCGATAGACAGGTCCACACGGTTATCCAACGTGTTTTGGGAAACTACGTGGAAAAATAAAACACTCAGTACAGTCACCCAAGCTGGCTTAGTAAACAACCTCAATGACGGAATGATTTGGGGTTTGTTTCCCGTCTTGCTTTTTTCTTTAAACTTTGACTCGCAACAAGTTGGGGTGCTTACCGCAATTTATCCCGCTGTATGGGGCGTAGGCCAATTATTTACCGGAAAAATGTCCGATCATTTTCCCAAGAAAACCATGTTGTTTTGGGGTATGGTGCTTCAAGCAGTGGCTATTCTGCTTATCCCATTTACGGATCAGTACGCTTTTTTTGGGGTGCTTTCTGGACTTTTGGGCTTGGGCACAGCGCTTGTATACCCTACTTTTTTGACCACTATAGCTAAAGAAACTTCGCCCAGTCAACGGGCAGAAAGTATCGGAGTTTTTAGACTTTGGCGAGACAGCGGATATGTTTTTGGCGCGTTGATCTCTGGGTTAGTCGCTGATTTTTTTGGCGTTACTTGTGCAGTTTTACTTATCGGGTTGTTGACCCTTATATCTGCAGGTGTGATCCAATGTCGAATGCCTCGAAAAGCCGAATAAATTCACGCTCAAAGTCTACTGGAGTCTGGAAAAACAGATGGATTTGCCTTATCTTCACGTCATGAAAACACAGAATTTTAAGAACCACACCCAGACCGTGTTCGGATTTCACGGCGTATTATTTTTTTTATATGTAGTTTTTGCTGCAGGAGCATTTAATTATTGGGCTAGATCATCTGCCGACAATTTTTACCTCGCTTCGCTCTTGCTCTTTTTACTCCCCATTTTATTGCTGGTTTTTTGGTACACGAGGACATTTGCCTTGAAGGCCCA
>JBEAQS010000067.1:0-7404 GCA_041163765.1 Bacteroidota bacterium
GCAGGGCTATATCTACTGCTTAGAAAAATAAAACACGCTTAATTCGCGATGAAAGCCTTAGGTGTTCTAACCGACAGGCACTGGGAAACCGAACAAATATTACATCGGCTTTCTCAAGAAATACCGCATTTTCCAGAGCGAAAACTCATCGGTATCTGGGATGAAAAAAGCCGTCATCGCTTTATGTTGATGGAGCGACGCCACGAGCAAACATTTTGGCAAGAGCTGTATGGCCAACCGTGGAGCAGCATGTCCAGCGGTGAAAAAAAACTGCGGTGGATCGAACATGAGCTAGGGAAACGACCAGTAGCATTCTATATTGAATATCCCTGGGCTCACCTGGATCAAGCAAAAGCTGAGCGTTTAAATCAATTGCTGTTAGAGGCCGCGCAACACACATTTCTGATTTGTGCTTGGGGATCAAAGGCGGAAATTCCAGTGTGGATCAGCGAAGTAAGGGACCTCCGGGAGGCCGTTCTACCAACTAACGCCGTGTCAGGAATTGAAAAGGACTTTCCGCGCAGTGCGGTACTTCCCAAAAAGGAACAACAAAACCAACCCTTGGTTTCCCTCAAAAAAGTGTCTGTTTCCTTTCTGGACAAACCTATTTTGGACAGCGTTGATTGGACGATCTTTTCTGGAGAAGTATGGGCACTTAAAGGCCCAAATGGCTCAGGCAAATCTACCTTGATTGAACTCATCACCTCAGACAACCCAAAAGGATACCAACAAGATGTCACCTTATTTGGCCAGCCCAAAGGAAAAGGGAGTTCTGTCTGGGACATTAAAAAGAATATAGGCTACTATACACCTAGTCAACTGGACTATTTCCACCAAAACGTCACGGTCCAAGAAATGATTATTGGGGGACTAAAAGATCAAGTGGGTCTCTATGAGCTTCCCTCCTCCATCGATCGTCAAAAAACAGACGAGTGGATTCGATGGGCTGGCCTGGAAACGTATACAAACAAACTGTTTCTGGAGTGTTCTCCTGGAATACAAGCACTGATCATGACCGTAAGGGCACTCATTAAAATGCCGCCATTGGTAATTCTGGACGAAGCACATGCCGCCATGGATCAATCAACGGTAAACTGGTGGCTTTCCCTCCTTGAGTCGGTCAAAAAACATAGCGAAACCTCCCTTATTTTGGTGAGTCATGACCTTACTCCATCCGTGGTCGATCACGTGTTGACATTACACCCCGCCAAAACGGGAAGTACGGCTGCTGTAACCCACCTATAAACAACTACGGGGCGCCTTTGGCGCCCCGTAGTTGTTATCCACACAAGTGACCCTTATGCTTTAAGCTTTTTCTTCACTAAATCAAACATCACAGGTGTAGCGATAAACAAGGAAGAATAGGTACCTACAACAATACCAATAATCATCGCGAACATAAATCCTTGAAGTGCCTCACCGCCAAAAACAAAGATGGCTATCAATACTACTAGGGTAGTCAGCGAAGTATTCAATGTTCTACTTATCGTCGTGTTTAAGGCCTCATCGATTTGCGCCGCACTGGTAATTCCTGCTGTGGAAGTCATCTCTCTGATACGGTCAAAAACAACCACCGTGTCATTGAGTGAATACCCAATAACCGTCAGGATTGCTGCGATAAATGCTTGATCAATTTCCATACTGAAGGGCATCACTGTTCCCAGAAGAGAGAACAAGCCCAATACGATCAATACATCGTGGAAAACTGCCAGAACAGCGCCCAATGAGAACTGCCATTTTCTAAAACGAAGTAAGATGTATAAAAACACCACAGCCAAAGATCCTAAAATAGCCAAGAATGCATTTTTCTTGATGTCGTCAGCAATAGTAGGACCTACTTTAACCGATTGCAAGATGCCGATGTTTTCACCTTCATTATCTTGAATAAAGTCACTTAACGTAGTGGCTTCCGGAAGATAGGGAGCCAATACATCAAAGAGTTTAGTTTGAATTTCTTGATCCACTTCAATGCCCTCTACATCCACTTTATACGGTGTAGTCACTTTGATTTGGTTTTCACCACCAAAAGTTTTCACGGTAGTTCCACTGCCAAAAACGTCGTTAAGTGCCGAAGCAATCTCCGATGGATTAACCCCTTGCTCAAATCTGATTTGGTAGGTTCTACCACCAATGAAATCAACTCCTTGTTGAAGTCCTTGAGTCAACAAAGAAAACAACCCAATGGCCACCAATACTGATGATCCCACATAAGCGATTTTTCTTTTGGACAAGAAGGCAATATTGTTGTTGACAAACAAGTTCTTGGTCACAGAAGTATAGAAATCCAACCTGCGGTCTTTAGCACCCAGGTAGCTCTCCAACAACAAACGGGTAACAAATATGGCCGTAAATAAGGAGGTAACAATACCGATTAATAATGTGGTAGCAAACCCTTTGATAGGACCTGAACCAAATACGAATAAAATAAGTGCTGTAAGCCCGGTGGTGATGTTGGCATCTAAAATAGAAGATAGCGCATTGCCAAAACCATCAGCCATGGCCTGTAACTTACCTTTTCCTTTGGCCATTTCTTCTTTGATGCGCTCGTAAATCAATACGTTAGCATCCACAGACATACCTATGGTCAATACAATACCCGCAATACCAGGAAGCGTCAACACTGCATTGATACTCACCAACACACCAAAAATTAATAGGATGTTGAGCAAAAGCGCCACATTGGCAAACAACCCAGCGCGTCCATAGTACACAAACATCCAAACCAACACCAATAGCATAGCAATGGTAAAGGACATGAATCCGCGATCAATAGCCTCTTGCCCAAGTGATGGACCTACAATCTCGGACTGGATAATTTCAGCTGCAGCAGGAAGTTTACCTGCGCGAAGCACATTGGCGATGTCTTTAGTTTCATTAACCGTAAAAGATCCGGTAATTTCAGAACGACCACCAGAGATAGGTCCTGAAGACACTCCAGGTGCTGTGTACACCTTACCATCCAATACAATAGCAATCCCTGTTTGGTTGGTAAAGGCATCTCCGGTTAACTTCTCCCACTCCTTAGCACCTCGTGTATTCATGGTCATGGATACAGCCGGTCTGCTGTATTGATCGAAATCATCGCGGGCATCGCTGACTACATCACCACTCATTCTAGGAGTTCCTTCACGGTTGGATTTCAAGGCATATAAGCCAACGACTTCTGATCCTTGACTCGGACGCTCCCAAGCCCATTTAACATTTTTTAGCTCTTGGGGAAGTACGTTGATCACCTCAGGTCTGCGCAAGTAACTGTTTACTTTGGCCGTATCTGCTGTAGCAAATTGAAAGACTTGGTATCCTTGACCTTGGCCGCGGATTAAATCAATCAACGGATTGGCTGCTGAGGCTGTCAACGAGTCATTGGCCGTTGATGACAATAAAGAGTCAATTGCCGTTTGTGGGGCAGCTACAGGGGCCTGAATGGTGGACTTTAGCGCCTCATTGGCCGCTAAGAGAAACTGATTGATGCTTTGATTTTCTGGAGAAAACGTTTCCCAAAACTCTAATTGAGCTGTGCTTGACAACAATTCCTGTGCGCGATTGATGTCTTTCGCTCCAGGTAGTTCAACAATAATTCTCCCTGAGGTACCTATACGCTGAATATTGGGTTGAGTTACCCCAAAACCATCTATACGCTCGCGCAAAACTTCAAATGCAGAAACGATTGATTCGTCAATCTTGGTGCGCAAAACAGGTTTTACTTGATCATCGGTCATCTGGAAATTGATAACATCGCTTAACGCCTTGTTACCAAAAATGGCAGGGTCAGACAAGCGAACATCTCCTTTTACCGCGTCAAAAGCTGTAAAGAAAAGATCTAAATAGGTGTCATCACTTTGAGCAGACAAGGCATCTGCATCAGCAATTGCCTTAACAAATGCTGGGTGCTGGCTGTTGTTGGCCAATCCTTTGAGGATGTCTTTGACCGCGATTTGGAGGGTCACATTGATCCCCCCTTTAAGGTCAAGACCTTTGTTAAGCTCTTTCTTCTTGGCGTCAGCATAGTTGGTGAAACCCAATACAGATTGATCTGATATTGAATCTAAATAACTAGCGGCAAGAGCCGCTCTTTTGTTGGAGTAATCCGCTTCGCTCGTCTCGACTTGAGCAGCAGCATAAGCAGCAGCTTCATCCTCTAATTGTGAAGCGATAAACGTGTAAGATAACTGGTAAATACTGACAAGCCCAAATAGAAAAGCAAATAGCTTGATGAGTCCTTTATTTTGCATGGGTGGTGGGTTATGTATACTAAATTTTCAAATTGGCGACAAATATATCATTTCCTTGGGAACTGACAATTTATTGTGCCTATACTAAAGCAGTTACCTCCACCAAGGCGGAGGTAACTGCTCAGCAAACTAGAGTTGTAATAAATCGTTCACTGATCGAACGCCATCAGCGCTTTCTTTCATCTTCGTTTTTTCTTCAGATGAAAGCTCGATTTCAATGATCTGTTCGATACCGTTCTTACCTATGACTACGGGAACACCGAGACAAATGTCCTCAAAGCCATATTGGCCGTCAAGCATCACGGAACAAGGGAATACTTTTTTCTGATCACAAGCAATGGCCTGAACCATGGAAGATACGGCAGCTCCAGGAGCGTACCACGCAGATGTACCCAATAGTTTAGTCAGGGTAGCACCGCCAACTTTGGTTTGCTCAACAATTTCATCTAATTGTGTTGGCTCCAAAAACGTATGTACGGGAATAGAATTGCGTGTAGCTAAACGGATGAGCGGAACCATCCCTGTGTCGCTGTGACCTCCAATAACCATACCATCCACATCAGAGATAGGAGCCCCTAATGCTTCCGCTAATCTGTATTTAAATCGAGCGCTATCCAAGGCTCCACCCATTCCGATAATTCGGTGTTTAGGCAACCCAAGCGATTTGTGGGCCAAATAGGTCATGGTATCCATAGGATTACTGACCACAATTAATATAACTTCAGGAGAATGCGCCACCAACTGCGTGGCTACATCTTTTACAATACCCGCGTTAATCCCTATCAATTCCTCACGGGTCATTCCCGGTTTTCTAGGAATACCTGAAGTGATGACCGCCACGTGGCTACCAGCGGTTTGGGCGTAGTCCCCAGTAACCCCTGTAATCTTGGTATCGAATCCATTCAGTGAAGCAGTTTGCATCAAATCCATGGCTTTACCTTCGGCAAATCCTTCTTTGATGTCCAACAATACTACTTCAGCAGCAAAATCTTTTAAGGCAATGTACTCTGCGCAACTAGCACCAACAGCACCTGCGCCAACAACAGTAATTTTCATAGGATGATTTTCAATTTTTGTTATGCGTCTATATTTGCGTAGACAGCGTTCTTTTCAATAAACTCTCTTCTTGGCGGTACCTCGTCACCCATCAACATGGAGAAGATACGGTCGGTCTCGGCTGCGTTGTCAATAGTGACCTGTCTGAGCGTTCTCATCTCTGGATTCATCGTGGTATCCCAAAGTTGTTCTGCATTCATTTCCCCAAGACCTTTGTATCGCTGAATCGATACTCCTCCTCCGAATTGCTCTGCTATAGCGTCGCGTTCTTTGTCATCCCAAGCGTATTGTTTACGCGCTCCCTTTTTGACTAAATAAAGCGGTGGTGTCGCAATATAAATATGCCCTCCTTCTATCAATTCACGCATGTACCTAAAGAAGAAGGTAAGTATCAACGTTTCGATGTGACTACCGTCAACGTCCGCATCACACATAATCACTACTTTGTGATAGCGCAACTTATCTAAATTCAGTGCTTTGGAGTCGTCTTCGGTTCCGATGGTTACCCCAAGTGCCGTATAGATGTTTTTAATTTCCTCATTCTCAAAAACTTTGTGCTGCATCGCCTTTTCCACATTGAGAATCTTACCGCGCAACGGCAAAATGGCTTGGAAATTTCGATCTCTTCCTTGTTTTGCCGTACCTCCTGCAGAGTCACCCTCCACCAAAAACACTTCACAAAGCTTGGGATCCTGTTCCGAACAGTCGGACAATTTTCCCGGAAGACCGCCGATGCTCATGACCGTTTTTCGCTGCACCATTTCACGAGCTTTGTTGGCTGCGTGACGCGCTTGGGCGGCCAAAATCACTTTTTGGACAATGATGCGGGCATCATCAGGATGTTCCTCCAGATAATCAGCCAACATTTCAGAAACCGCTTGGCTCACTGCAGCCGTAACCTCTCGGTTTCCTAACTTGGTTTTTGTTTGACCTTCAAACTGAGGTTCAGCTACTTTGACAGAGATGATGGCGGTTAATCCTTCGCGAAAATCATCTCCAGCGATATCAAACTTCAGTTTATCCAACATTCCTGAGTTATCCGCATATTTTTTCAGGGTGGTGGTTAACCCCCTTCTGAATCCAGATAAGTGAGTACCTCCCTCATGCGTGTTGATGTTGTTGACATAGGAATGCACATTCTCGGTGTACGAGGTGTTGTAGGTCATCGCCACTTCTACAGGAATTCCCTGCTTTTCTCCTTCAATGGAGATGACCGAATGGATGAGTTGTTCCCGATTACCATCCAGAAACTTGATAAACTCCTTTAAGCCTTCTTCAGAATAGAAAACCTCGGATAAAAATTCACCCTGTTCGTTTTTGGCTCTTTTATCCATCAAGGATATGCGAATGCCCTTGTTCAAGAATGACAACTCCCTCATTCGATTAGCTAGTGTTTCATAGCTAAATTCAGTGGTTTGGGTAAATATGGTTTCATCAGGCCAAAAGGTCACCGTGGTCCCATTTTCGTCAGAATCCCCTATGGTTTTTACCGGATATAAACTCTTACCGTATTGATATTCTTGCTCCCATACTTTTCCTTCTCTGCGCACCGTGGCTCTCAAGTGCTTAGACAATGCATTGACGCAGGAAACACCCACACCGTGCAATCCGCCAGACACTTTGTACGAATCCTTATCAAACTTACCACCGGCACCAATTTTGGTCATCACGACCTCCAGTGCAGAAACACCTTCTTTTTTGTGTAACCCTACAGGGATACCTCGTCCGTTATCGGTGACCGATACCGAATTGTCTTCATTAATCACGACCTGAATGGAGTCGCAATGCCCCCCCATAGCCTCATCAATCGAGTTATCCACCACCTCGTAGACCAAGTGATGAAGACCCCTTGGTCCCACGTCACCGATATACATCGAAGGTCGCATGCGCACGTGCTCCATACCCTCGAGGGCCTGGATACTATCCGCTGAATAGGTGTTTGGATTTAGTTTTTCACTCATGGATTAATCACTTAAATTGGCAATAAAAATTGTTGTTTTCACAAACAAACAAATATAAGGAATCCTTGTGAAATCAAGGTTTTATACACACTTGCCCCCGCTTAAGTTATCAACAAAAAACTGTGAAAAAAAAGACGGCCCGAGGACCGTCTTTA
>JBEAQS010000068.1:0-4762 GCA_041163765.1 Bacteroidota bacterium
GAGTGTCCATTGCGCATAGCCCTCCGTCACTAAGGTTTTAAACTCTACCCCCAAAGAGCCCAACGCCGACAGTCCTGGCCTTTGATAGCGATGTTCTAGAAGATTACCCGACACACTTTGCTGTACGTGATAGTAATGCTGACCCAGTCCATAGGTCATCTGAGCTCCTCTGTCGATGTAGTAGTCCGCCTTATAGCGCAAGCGTTCTCCAATGATTAAATCAAACGCCAACACATCGTCCTGTGCCCACACTCCTTTTTGTGTCAGGTTGACCAACAAACCGTTGCGCATTAACGCATCGTAATGAGGTGAAAAACTAATGGTTTGTTTTACGGGATTTTCCGTCAACAGCAAGATCAATGAAGCCGATTGATGTGCCCCTTTTATCCGGTAGCGCAAAGTCGCGAAATTTCCTGTGGCTGAAAGTCGATCCAACGCCGCCTCAAGAGATTCAAAATTCATGGAAACCCCGATGGGTAGATTTAATTTACCCAGCACATAAGGCAATGAGTAGTTTTTTAACCCTTCCACATCGATAGAAGCTAGCTTGAGTTCTGGAACTGCTGTAGCGTTCCTTGAAGGGTTGATCTTTTTGGGGTTGGTCTCGGACAAGCGAGTCCAAATTTCAGGGTACTTCGCCGCTGCCAGACTACCTTGAGCAATGGCATAGGGCATTTTGGAAAAATCGACGACTCCTATGTCTTCGAGTTCAGGTTTGATATAAATATCGGTCAAGCCCGATTTAACCTTCATCGCACGCACGGAACGGTAGTTGTTGATTTGGTTGAGTATCGCTGTAGCCGAGGTCAGGTCATCGGCTGTTCTTAGGGTGTCTTGCACATCCACCCCTATCACCAAATCCACTCCTTTGGCCCTAAGTGCTTCAACTGGGTAATTGTCGTACACACCCCCATCTACATAGGTCTTGTCGTCGATACGCACTGGGGAAAACAAAGAAGGCAATGCCCCACTGGCCATCACCGCATCGGGGAGATATCCTTGAGTCAACTCAGCGACTTGGCCCGAGGAGAGTTCGGTCGCCATACATAAAAAGGGCGTGGGTAGCTCGGCAAATGAGGTGGTTTGACTCACGTGCAAAAGGAGTCTGGACAACGCGTTGTACATTTTTTGTCCGCCGGAAATCGCCTGAGGAAAACTGAGCTTCCAACGGTCAAAAGGCAACGTAACCGCATATCGAGCCTCATCTTCTTTGTCGTAAAACGATCGAGCTGACCTAGGTAGTGCGTCATACACCACCTCATTAATGTCCATGGCATTTAAAATAGAATCGATCTGAAGACCGGAGTATCCCGAAGCATAGAGACTGCCTACCATGGCGCCCATACTCGTTCCAGCTATGTAATCTACTTGAATACCGTATTGATCCAAAACTTTTAATACGCCGATATGGGCATATCCTTTGGCGCCACCTCCGCTGAGCACCAGGCCTATTTTTGGTTGGCGCCCCGCTGCTTTAAAGGAATCCAACTGAACCATTAAATCCCGATGGGCGTTTGGGGTTTGTGCGCTGATGACCTGAAAGGCACAGCTTATCCAGACTACAAGGGCCGCGATGAATACCGTTGTATAACGCAGAGCAGATTTATGCATCAGCGGGCGTTTTAAGTTGTTCGTAGATCAATTGAGCCTTGGCCATACCTACACAATCCGCGAGGGCTTGAAGGGACGCCTCCTCTACGCGTTTGACCGACTTAAATTCGGTCAGCAGTTTTTCAGCCGTTTTAGCGCCAATTCCAGACAGGGTTTCCAGTCGATTCCCCAATGCGGCATTCGACCTCAATTGTCGGTGGAACGTGATTCCAAAACGGTGAGCTTCATTGCGCAGCTGTTGAATAAGCTTGAGGGAAGTAGATCTTTTATCCAGGTAAATCGGTACTGAATCCCCTGGGAAATAGATCTCCTCCAAGCGTTTGGCTATTCCGATGATCGCTATCTTGCCGCGAATACCCAAGGAGTCAAACGCGTCTAACGCTGCACTGAGCTGGCCCTTGCCCCCATCAATCACGACCAATTGAGGCAGGGAGGTTCCTTCATCCATCATCCGGCGATACCTTCTGGTGACTACCTCGCGCATAGAGGCAAAATCGTCGGGACCTTCCACTGTTTTGATATGAAAATGGCGGTATTGAGACTTGGCCGGTTTCGCGTGCTGGAAGACCACGCAAGCTGCCACCGGGTTGGTTCCTTGTATGTTTGAATTGTCAAAGCATTCGATGTGAACAGGCAGGTGGGGCAATCTAAGATCCTTCTGTAACTGGGCCAAGATGCGATCACTGTGACTTTGTGGATCGATAACCTTAAGTTGGGCCAGTTGATCTTGTCGGTAGTGTTTGGCGTTGCGCAGCGATAAGTCCAATAATTTTTTCTTGTCTCCTAATTGAGGCACCTCAACCCGCAACCCAGCAGGCACCAACACCTTGAACGGAAGCACCAGCGTTTTAGCCGCTGATTGAAACCGCTCTCTGATGGCCACGATGGCCATTTCAAGCAGTATTTCATCCGATTCCTCCATTCTTTTCTTGAGCTCCAGGGTGTGGGTTCGAATGATAGCGCCGTGAGCGATTTCCATATAGTTCACGTACCCATGGGTTTGGTCAGAAAAAATACTGTAGACATCGACATGGGTAATGTTTGGACTGACCACCGTCGCCCTGGATTGGTAGCCAGACAACAAATCCAGGCGCTCTTTGTATTTTTGAGCCTCCTCGAAGGCCAATGCTTCCGCCGCCAGCTTCATCTTTGACTTCATATGACCCACCGCCTCTTTGAGGTGCCCCTTTAACAAGGCGGTCACCGCCTGAATATCTTGGGCGTAATCCTCAGGCGTTTGTCGGCCTACACAGGGCGCTTTACAATTTCCTATGTGGTATTCGAGACAGGGGGAATATTTGCCCATGGCCACTTTATCCGCGGACAAATCAAGGGTACACGACCTCAAGGGATACAGTGACTTGATCAGGTCCAGCAACACATACATCATCTTGGTGTTGGTATAGGGACCAAAGTACTGAGAACCGTCGCGAATCACTTTGCGGGTAGTCATCACCCTGGGGTACGCTTCTTTTTTGAGGCAAATCCAAGGAAATGTCTTATCGTCTTTGAGCAACACATTGTAACGAGGCCGGTACTTTTTTATCAAATTGTTCTCCAGCAGCAGTGCGTCGGTTTCCGTAGGAACAACAATATGGGCAATGCGGCGTATTTTGGAGACCAATACGCGGGTCTTGGCGTTGTCTTGATTCTTGTTAAAGTAGGAAGAGACTCTTTTTTTTAAATTGATCGCCTTGCCGATATACAGAATAGTATCCTTTTCGTCATAGTACTGATACACCCCAGGAGACTCGGGAAGGGATTGAACCTGTATGGCGATCAATGGAGGTGTCATGGGCATAAAATTACCTAATTTGAAGGCATGGGACCGAGCTAAACGACAAAAAAGGTAATTTTATTGACCCGTGCACCCGTAATTATGGCGACAAAAAAAGAACTTCGATCAAAGTACCTACACCTCAGGAAATCACTGGCGCAAGAGGACGTGGAGCAGATGAGTTTGGCCATAGCCACAAAAGCTCTGGAGTTACCTGTTTGGGACGCCGAATACTTCCATTTATTTATGCCTATTGAAGCCAAAAACGAGGTGGACACCACGGCATTGATGCCGCTTTTGATGGGCCGGGACAAATCCGTGGTGCTTCCCAAAGTAGTGGAGGGAACATTAAAACATTACTTGCTTCAGGACAGCACCCTGTTGGCGATCAACGACTGGGGTATTCCTGAGCCTGTTTCTGGGATTGAGGTCCAACCCACACAACTCGAAGTGGTTTTTGTGCCCTTGTTGGCTTTTGATCAAAGCGGCCACCGGGTGGGGTATGGAAAAGGGATGTATGATCGTTTTTTAGGCCAATGCGCCCCTGAAGTCATCAAAATCGGGCTTTCATTTTTTGAAGCGGAATCTGACTTTGACGAGGTTTTTCCATCAGACATTCCCTTGGACTACTGCTTGACCCCCAATAAAATATACCGATTTAACTAGGCTGTTGTTGGGCCGATTCTGGGTTGTTTTCTGCCTGCTTGGGGAAGGCTTTTGATCCAAAAACCAGCAGAATCCCTACCCCGGTACTGATGGACACATCGGCTATATTGAACACCGCGTCAAAGAAACGAAAGGGGGACCCGCCTTTAATGGGAACCCACTCGGGCCATGTAGTATCAATCAATGGAAAGTAAATCATATCGACTACTTTGCCGTGGAAGAATCCCTCGTAGCCCACTGGAGGTAAAAACTGAGCGATTTGCCCCCAGGAATCGGTAAATAACAGTCCGTAAAACACGGAATCGATGATGTTTCCAAGGGCTCCAGCGAGAATCAAGCTCTGAGCGGTGAGCAGCCAGGCATTAGCTCTTTTTTTGAGTGAACTATAGGTCCAATAACTGATCCCGCCAATGGCGACGATGCGAAATAAGGTAAGGGCTAGCTTGCCAGATCGGTCAGAAATAGGCAACCAATCGCTGAGTTTGGCCCCCCAAGCGGCTCCTTCATTCTCGATGAAAACGATATGAAACCACGAGAATACATCGATAGACTCTCCAAGTATAAAATTAGTTTTGATATAAAACTTTACGGCTTGGTCCAAAAACAGGACCAAAAAAATAAGTAGGGGTACAGTTCTAGTATTCATAGGCTAGGCAAAAATACATATTATTCGGGCTTCCACACCCTGGTGATGTCACCCGTTTGGCT
>JBEAQS010000069.1:0-41098 GCA_041163765.1 Bacteroidota bacterium
TTAAACCTGGGCATCCCCATCAAGAAATCGTTGAGTGCTAAAGCCAAATACGAATAAGGCCAGACCAATCAAGGCAAGGTTTTTGATGATGTATTGCCCGATTAATGTGGGACAAAACAGGGCGCTCCAGGCATCTTCGGGCAGAAAGAACAGGGGAAGAAATGTGGTTGCCATATGGCCTAGAAACACCCAAAAAGCTGTTTTAGTCGCTGAAGGAAATAACCATAAAACACCAAGCACACACTCAAAAAGACCAAAAAATGTAGAAAAGTGTGGCATCGCCAGCAACTCAATTAAAGTCTTGTCGTAAAGATGCATGACCAATTCCTCTGCGGGTGAAACGCCAAAAACCTTTAGGGCGCCAAACCAAAAAAAGATGAGAAATAAAGATAGACGGCCAAACCAGTAAATATGTGTTGCGCGCATGTTGGTTATTTGGTAGAAAGAATGAAGCTTAAATAAAAAGTGGGAGCTACTGAGTAGTAGTTCAAGACATTGATTTTATCGGTTTCTGGCTGATAAATGTGTTTGCGTTGCAATATATTTTTTTCTGAAGTAATATTTTGCCAGGAACCGATTATTTTTTTTTGCCACACACGATCTTCCCCCCATCGATATGACGTGCTGAGGTCCCATCGTCTATAATGGGGCAGTGTTTCCCCGTTTAAGTTTTGATACACAAATCTGTGTCCTAGTTCAGGATCTTCAACCACCGAATCAGGTCTTGAGTAAGGTCTTCCTGAAGCCATACGAAACAAACTGTGCACAGAAAACCTGTTCATGTGCCATGACCCCCCAAATACTAACGTGTTTTTTTGGGTGTTGTTATTAGGAAAAGAGGCCCCATTTTTTAATCCAACAAACTGGTTGTTACTTGCGATATGACTCCAGCTCCCCCACACAACCCAAGAGGAAGGTTTGTATTGTCCAAAAAGGTTGAACCCTTTAGCCTCACTTTGGCCTATGTGAAAATCTTGATCATTTGGATCTAAGTACCCATAGTTGAAGGACGAAAGCTGATCCCAATGCTTTTGAAAGTAATTAAAATCGAGTAAATACTCTTTGTGCTGAACTTGAGCTCCAAAGGACTGCTGCTGAGTCATTAACATTGGAAAGTATACCCCGTCAGCTCCTACCCACATATTGTTTTTATCCTCGAGACTAGGGCTGATTTCCTCGTGGGTTTGAAAAATATTCTGACTCTTTTTTTCAAAAGAAGTATACACAGTTAAGCTAGGTGATAACGACATGTCCAGCTTGAATCTCGGTTCCAAACGGCCTACACCCAGATTACTGTACTGATTGAAACGCAAACCTGCCGAGTAGGAAAAAATGCCAACTCGATTGTTAAAAGACGCAAAAAACGCATGGGTGATGAGTTTATTAGCCGTATAATCAAACAGCTCTGTATCGGTAAGCTCTAGTTCAGAAAAAGTATTTAATCCAATTTTTTTTAAGTTCCATTGATAGCCTATGCGCCAATTTAGATCAGGATCAGGCAGTGAATTGATGGTCCACGCCGCCTCAGTTTCTTGAATTTTATTAATCTTGTCAGCCTTTGAGAATCCCTCCCAATCAAACTCACCATCCTCTTCATCCCACTGTAGCTGATCCAACTGTTCGTGCATTTCAAGGTTCACCTCTGATTTTGACCACTGTGTCTGCATGGCAAAACTCGGCCATTGAGCTTGCCAGCTCAGGCCAAACCCAGATGATTCCTGCTCGGTTTGTTCAAAAGTACTGAACTGAGATTGTGTTTGGGTCAAAGAAAACTGATCTCGAAGATCAAATGCGTTCACCCTAAATTGGTGGGCCGTATGAGCGCGATAAACCGCACTTACAGAATAATCGTGGTATCCCCAATCTTTGTTGTTCATTCCTGAACTGGTAACAGGCAAATAGTGCCCAGAAATCACTTCCATCGGTGGGGTATCCCACCGGGCAGGCAGACTTTTTCTAAGACCCATGATCAGGTCAAATGAGCTGCCTATAGATAGGGGTATTCCCAGATCTACATCCAACAAACCCAGCCTAGCAGACCAACCTGGGTGGTATTCCGGCTGAGAGACAAGTTGTATGAGTCCTCCTGTATGTTGTCCCCAACGCGCATCTATACCTGCTTTTTCCACAGTTGCTTGTTGAATCGTATGTGTGGACAGAGAAGAAAGACCACCGTAAACATGGGACATTTGGTAGATCCGAATACCATTCCAAGTCACCAAGTTCTGGTCAGGGGTACCCCCATGGATATAAAGGCCTCCCACTTGTTCATCAGGACTTTGTATACCGGGTAGCTGAACAATATTTTGAAATATGTCAAAAGGTGTTGCCGCCAAATTCAAATTGGTATTTGGTGCTTGAAATAAGAATTTACCCGGTACCGGCTCGGCCAATCCCGGTTGTTGAAAAAACACCTCAACCTCGTCCAGCTGAATCGCTGATCCCGATGTATCTGATATAATCGGGGCCAACACATAGATTTTGGGGCTTGATTCCAGTACGTCTAACGACGCTCTTTCTCTGATTTGAACATGGAAATCAACTACTTGAGCAGGTAGATCATTCCACCCCTGTTTTTGAGCGGCTAAAGAAGCATTGTAGTTGTATTGCACCCCGTATTTGAGCTCAGCAGACTTTAGGGTGCTGGTCAGTGAGCTGGATTGTCCGTAAAGCCCCAGAGGTAGTAATAACACCAAACAATGAAGGAGGGTACTATTGAGTAGGTCGTAGTAAAATTTGACGTTTAGATACAAAGGTGTATTCCAGATTAAAAGGCCACAAGGCTTGATTTAACGCTTGGTTGAGGTTCTCATGGTCCAGCCTTCCCGTAAATTTCCATGAAGGTTGAATCACTGTTTGTTCAATATCCAGTCCATAGACCGCCTCAATATCCGCCAAAACTACAGATAATGGAACATTCCAATAGCTCAAAGGGCTATTTTCTTCCCCTTCAAAGCGTTCTACTGCTTGATTCAGGTTGTCTACCCATTGATATGGAGCCAGCACATACCTATTTTGATCAATCTTCACCTCAACAGAACCTTCAAAACAACGAACTTGATAATAATTTCCTCTGCTGTGGACGGTGAACTCTGTCCCCAATACTTGAGTCAAGCCTTGGTCACTCTCTACAGTAAAAACAGCCCCCTTAGCTACCTTAAAAAAAGCTTGCCCCTTAAGGGATATATTTCTTTTCCAGGCAAATCCCCAACGGCTAAAGCTCAGTTCAGAGCCAGGTGATAATCTAGCTGTACTGTTATCAGGCAAAATATAGACGAGTTCCTCCCCTGTTGTGGCAATGACTTGTTTACTAAACCCTTGAAAAACAAACAAACCGATTGCCAACAACACAGAGGCCGCTACACTCCAGCGTACCCAAAGCGAGCGAACAGGAATTTCTTTCTTTTTAGGCTTATTCAGGAAGGTAAGGTCCTCCTTGAACTCAGGCGCAATCCAACGATTGAGTTCGTCAGTAATCGATTGATACTCTCTAAATTCCGCTTCTCCTACAAGCGCTTTAAGTGCTTGATCATTTATCGATCCGTCAAGCCAGTCAGAAAGGTATGTTTCTTGCTCTTCCATAATTAACGGTTAAATCCTTTGATTTGGACACGTAATGCTACAAGCACATGGTGCATTCTTTTTTCCACAGTTTTTACAGACAACCCCAGGGTGTCTGCAATTTCTTGGTATTTCATACCATCAATTCTGTTCATCAAAAAAACTTGACGCTCTTCAGGTTTTAGGCTAGACAAAGCCTTTTCCAATGTTGATTTAAATTCGTCTTGTTCAATTAAAAACTCAGGTGTCTGGTATTCTTGGTTATTTCTGTCTGGTGAAGTCGCCGAAAACTCCAAGACAACCTTCTCGTGTTTAATGATATTTAAAGCTTCATTACGCGCCATGGTGTAGATCAGCGACTTAATTTTTGTTCCGTCTATTTTATGGCACTGTTCCCATATTTTTACAAAGACATTCTGGGCGATATCTTGAGCCTCGGCTTCCTTGCCAAATGTGAAGAACAAGTACCTAAACAAGGACTGGGCATTTTTTTGGTAGAAGTCGGAGAAATGTTCAGCATCACAGGGATTCATAAGCTTATTTTTCAACAAATTTGATTCCAAAACCATAGATCACAGCCTGCAGGCCATCGCTTCTGTAGTAGTGTTGGAACCTAAAATCTACGGTTTTTAGACCAAATCCAAGTACATCTACTTGACCAAAAATATCTTTATACCCCAATCCAAATCCCATCTGCTTGCTGGTAAATCCAGAAAGATCATAATCGGATGTGTAGTAACGTTCCGTTGACAAATGAACTCCATACGGGGCAAAGTAATCTGCTTTGCTTTGTTCGTACCATCTAAAACTTGGTGTAAAGACCCATTTTGTAGACAGCTTAAGGGGTAATTCGACGGATGCCGTCTGAGAATCAACACCCCAATTATCGAAGTAGTATCTGTAAAAAGTTCTAAGTGTTGCCAGATCATTTAAGTACCAATGAAAACGACCACCTACAGGAATTTTAAGTCGACTATCGGGTAACCGCTCTACGTCATCTGCCAAGCGAAATACACCATAGTTGCTGGTTTGCTCGTAATTACTGATGTACGTGTGATCCCCAATAAAGTACTGCGGTTTGTCCGCAAAGTATATTCGGTGATATGGGGTTGAGAGTAGTCCTTGCTGCCCAACCACATCTATACTCATAGAAAACTGAGTTTTAGCGCTTAAAATCTGAGAAAATTCAAGCGTCATGGTGTATGAATTTCTATTGGCGTTGCTCCACTCGGCAAATGCGGATGGTCTATAGCCTGACGTCCCTATTCCATTGATGTCCCAAACAGGTACCCCACTAAAATAACCGCTGTTCAAAAAGTTATTGCCATACTTACCGTATTCGTGGAGCTCCGTAGGATAGATAGGCATCCATTTATCAAAATAAGCCTTCCCCTTAATTCCTAGCTCCGTATTTTTTTCATTAAATAATTTCACCAAGCCTAAACCCACGCCTAAGGAGGTATAATCATATTCTGTGGATACGTATAAGTTAGCGCTGACGATTTGATTTCTATCCTCAGAGCTTTGAGCTATAGCAGCACTAACATAGCCTAAAACATCACTTCGGGAAGCACCTGAAGAAGCGTACCAAGGGGTTCCAATCGGAGTGGATACTCCATTCACTACACCTGTGGAAGCTGCAGATATAGCGCCCGTTCCAGATCCCCAACCCCTGCCTGTTCCAGAAGGCTTGTCGTCATAGTCATCACCGTACTTATCATCATATTTATTTCCTCGTAAGGTGCTGTAAAAAGGATTAATGTTACTCGAAGAAGCAGAGGAATAAGCAGAAAGCCCCGTCTCAACAGTCAAAACAGTATTGAAATTTAGTGGAACATTAACGACCACTGTTGGAGTAACGTCAGTTAGTTGCTCGGTTCCCAACCCTCCGCCAACGGCCCCGTGAGTTCCCTCCTGGGCATAATAGCTAAACAGTGTTTCAATCTCAATCCCTTCGAGCACCTTTTTTTGATAGGTTGGCGTTGATGGTGTTGGTGATTGCTGTCCCCAGGCAGTTAAGCCCATTAAGACCCACAGAAAACTCAGCGTAATGCGTAATTTCTTCATATTAATTACAGCCACAGCCGCCTCCAGTTTTTCCGCCGTTACCCCCCGCTGCTGCTTCACGGTACACTTGAAAATTTGATTCAAACCGCTCTAAGCTTCTTGAAACTAGGAGCATTTCTTCATCATTCACATATACTTTTTCATATTCCTTAAGAACAGTACAGCTCTGAAGGAGAACAACTAGGATTAGGATTACTCCCCATTTAATGCGCATATGGATCTAATTTTAATTGATTGGATGTGTGTACTTTTTTTTGATCATCTACGATAATGCAGGACACTCCTTTAAGTTGATTGATCAGGTCTAATCCTGCCTCAACGCCTAGAACAAATACCGAGGTGGCTAGTGCATCACAGAGTTCAGCACTAGGCGCAAGCACACTAACACTGACCACTCCTTGAACGGGATAGCCTGTTCTTGGATCGATGATGTGGCTGTAGCGCTTTCCCTCTATATCTATGTATTTTTCATAATTACCGGAAGTGGCTATAGCACTGTTCGTGACAGGGAGCCACGAGAAAATTTGATCTTTATTCAATGGATTGGTAATACCTACCGTCCAGTCTGTACCGTCTGGTTTTTTGCCCCATGTCGTCAAGTCGCCTGAGGCGTTAATAATACCTGCGGTAACCCCCATAGATTGAAGTAGTGTTCTGGTTTTGTCTGCGGCATAGCCTTTGCCATTAGAACCAAATCCGATCTTCATGCCTTTAAGCGCTAGAAAAACAGTGGTGTCCTTGGCTTGAGTTATAATATTTGTGTAGCCTATCTTGGACACAGAAGCTTTGATCACCTCGGGTTGCGGAAGCTGATTCACTGTCCCATCAAACTTCCAAATACGATCTACCGCAGCATAGGAGATATCAAAGGCTCCCTCAGTTATTTTGGATAAATACTTGGATCTCTCGATGAGCTGAAAAGTCTCCCAAGAAACTTTTACAGGTTTGATCCCTGCATGTTGATTGATTTGATCTACCTCAGTGCCCGATCGCCAGTCAGAAATCAAGTTTTCAATGCGCGTAATTTCTTGTTCGGCAACACCCAGATAGTACTGACAAGCTGCTTGATCTTCTGCCACCACAGTCAAATCAAAACGGCTACCCATCAATAACACTGTCTTGGTAGCTAGCTCTTGGGCATATACCCAGGTAATATTAAGGCATAAAAAAAAGAATAATTGGCGCAGCATTAACTTAACGGGGCTAATTGGTTAATCCCATCAGGGCGATGTACTCTTGGGGAGACTTATTGGCATATCCCAGAGTTTTAGTTACTTGACCCGCTGAATTAAATACCACCACCAGCGGAAAATATCCTTGAGGATTATACCGTTCAGCTAAACTTTGATTGTGTTTTTGTTGCGTTACATCTAAGGCATTGGCCTTTTTTCTGGGAAAATCAGCCTTGACCATCACCAAGTGATCTTGGGCATATTTTTTAAATACCTCACTTGACCAAATGGCTTTGTCCAATTTGATACAGGGCGCACACCAATCAGATCCTTGAAACACCAAGACTAATGATTTATTTTCCTTTTTAGCCTGGGCTTGGGCCTGCTCCATGGAAAGATGCCAATCTTGTGCGCTAGCCATCCATCCAAATAAAATAGCCAGCAGAAATAATACCTTTTTCATGCCTAGTTTTCTGTTCTGATATACGTTCCACTAAGGGTAAAATAAACCTCGTGACCCGTGTTTAGTTTCACTTCGATCTCTCCGTCTTCTTGCTCCACTTTAACTACGGATGCCGCACTAAAATGCTGGGAAAGATGCGATTGTATCGCTGTCCAAGCTGTTGAGGAAACGCCCGCAGGGGCTGAAGGACCTGTTTGTTGTGCAGATGTGTTGGTCGGAGAAGATTCGCTTTGTTCGTTTTCTGCTCCTTCTTGCTCCTCATGATCATCATCGTGATCATCATCATAGCCTTCTGAGTAGGCACTAGTAGAGGCCGTTTCAGCCGCGAGTTCATTTTGTCTCGCCAAAACAGCTTCCTGCATAGCATTGATGTCGGTTACCGGATCAAGGCTGCAAGAGGTTAAGGCCAAAAGACCCACAATACTAAAAAGTGATGTTGTTTTATTCATGTTTGATACATTTCAAGATTAATGCCGCAGTCATGAATAATACAATCCCAAGTGAGAATACCCTACCGAAAAAGTATATTTTGAAAAAAATGAGTGGGGCATCCCCATCAAGGTACCCGCTTTCCCAGAAAAGAACTAGCCCTTAGTTGTCCTTCAATAACTCAGCTACTTGATCGTATGCCTCTTGAGACAAAACTTCCGTCCATTGAGTTTCCCCTCGATAAATAGCTAAATAGGTGACATCCATATCTTTAGACGAGGAATGCCAGTGCTCTGTATCTGCCGCACACTTGACAACATCGCCCAATTTCATTTTTATAGGATTTTTCCCTTTTTCTTGGTAGTACCCTACTCCATCCACCACAATTAATATTTGTCGGTCTGTGTGTTTGTGCCAATTCAATGTTGAATTGGCTTTAAACGTCGCTTTTGTGATGTTATACGGAACGGAGCTATCAGCACGAATAACACTATTGAGCCAGGCCTCTCCCTGGTAGTTGGTGTTGGGGGCTTTAAATCCCTCCACTAAATAAGAGGTGATCTCATAGTCCGTAGTTTGCGCATAAGACGTCAGGGAAAATGCCCAGAATAAAAGGTGTAGTTTTTTCATACTGTTAAAGTTAAAAATGTTTTCTGAGTCCAACAGTCCATTTAAAATCACCGTTGGATAAGGTGCTGTTGGCAAATCCCCGAATATCCAAACGATCCGTTAGTTTATAGGTAATGTTTTCCGCCAATCCATAAGTATGGTCTAAATCCAACAAATAAATCTGGGTTAAATAGGTAAATCTTTGGTGGTTGAATTGTGCGTTTAGGGTGAATAAATTGATTTCCAAATCATTATTCCTTCCTTTTCCATGAATATACATAACGCTTAAATCCCATTGATCAGATAATTTATAAGCCCCGATTAACTCTTGTGCAAAAAAGGTATCCGTATGGTAGGTTTCGTCTATTTGAATCGCTGGAAGATGTATGCCTGCAGTAAGTTTAAACTGTTTATCAATAACCTTGGCCCGGGTGATAAAGATAAATCCCCGAGGATTCATACTTTCCAAACGAATATTGCCAATCATGTGCGCAGATAATAATCCTTTATTGCCTGTACCGGCATGCAGAATTAGGTTGGGATGGGTATCTGTAAATGCAGGTACAAACGAGAAACCTCCAGAACTAAACTCTGCACTAGCGTATTGCGCTTTAAGGCTAGAGCACATAAAGAAAATCACAGCAACAGAAAAAAAGTACTTCATGAACACAACATTATTGGCAAATGTCACTTTTTATAGCCAACAATCAGAGAACAATTTCACAAAAGGAAGACCAAAATTACTGACGCGAAAAGCAGATTCTTCTGAGCTTAGTACATTTGATTAAAATCAAGCTTTATGGAGCAACCATATATCATTGAGAATATACATCAAGTAAATCGGGATAAAGGGGAACAGACACTACACCCATTAATTACTGTCTATGCTCAAGAAGGAAAGCCAGCCATGCCTGCTCGATTATACAGAACTGATGTGTACATGATTTTTCTTAAAAATTCTCATTGTGCTGATATCGTGTATGGCCGAAAAAAATACGACTACGAAGAAGGGACGCTTGTTTTTATGGCACCTGGTCAAGAATTTGGCCTAGAATATGTCGGTCTCCCCCCGTCAAAACCCAATGGCTGGTCAATTGCTTTTCATCCCGACCTTCTCAAAGGAACATTATTACAAAAGGCCATTCGACAATTCCAATTCTTTAACTATTCGGTCCATGAAGCATTACATATATCACAAAAAGAACGTGTTTCGATCAACGAGTTACTACTTAAGTTGAAGCATGAGTTGGAAAATCCTGTGGACAAACACAGTCGAGAAATTATTGTTTCTCATCTTGATCTGTTTTTGAAATATTGTCAAAGATTTTATGAACGACAATTTCATACCCGAGCACAAGAGGAAATAAACCTATCACAACGCATTCAAGAAATACTAGATCACTACATGAGTGATCGAGATCTATTAAAAACCGGCCCGCCAACCGTAAGTTATTGCGCCACCAAACTCTCACTATCTGCCAATTACTTTGGAGACTTAGTGCGGCAACAATTAGGGATTGGCGCACAAGAATTCATTCAAACTTACTTGATTTCTCTAGCCATTGAAAAACTGAGCCATGGCTCGATGAGCGTAAAGGAAATAGCTTATGATTTGGGATTTGAATACCCTAATCACTTTTCTCGTTTTTTTAAAAATCAAACAGGCGTATCTCCTTCGGATTATAAAATCAAACTGAATTTAAATTAGTGTTTTTCCTTAGAGCCTTTCTAAACTTGAAAAACAATGTATTGAGAAATAAAAGAAAAAACGGCTGCGCCCTTAAGCACAACCGTTTAATCCACGCTTGATTTTGTTTACACTCAAAAAATTAAGTCCTCTTGACGAAGACTAAAACCAACCCCCACCGAGTGACTTATAGAGATTGATGTTGGCGTCAATGAGATCCTTTTGTGATTCCAACCACTGGTTTTGCGCTTCCAAAGACTCCCTTTGGGTCAGCAATACTTCTAAATAATCAGCCCGAGCTGAAGTAAACAAAACGCCAGAAATTCTGTTGGCTTCTTTAAGCGCTGCTGCTTGATCTTCTTGAAGTCTCAATTGCTCCTGAAGGTTTTCCAACCTCCATAATTGGGAGGAAACTTCTAAATAGGATTGAAGCGAAACGCGCTCGTATTCTAAAAAGGCTTGTTCCTGTTTTGCGTTTGCGATCCTCATATTGGCTTTAATCTCATTGAGGTTCACTACTGGAGAAAACAAATCTGCGGCTAGCTTAAAAAACATAGACTCTGGGGTGTGGGCGAGCAATTGTTGTTTAAACGCTTCTCTCCCGTAACTCGCACCTAGTTCAATAGATGGAAAAAAGGCTGCGCGAGCCGCTTTCACGTCCAATTTGGCCGCCAATAGCTCTTGTTCTGCTTGTTTGACATCAGGCCTGTTTAGCAATAGCTGAGTAGCCACTGTTTGGGTAGGTATCAAAGAAGGAATATGCGTAAAGCCCTGAGAACGTTTAATTTCCATGGTAGGACTACCGATCAAAAAACGGATTTCATTTTCCAGATCGATCACTTCTTGCCTTACTTGAATCAATTTGCTTTGGTTGCGGTCAAATTCTGCTTCAAATCTTTTTACAGCTAGCTCATTGCTCTTACCCGCCTGCTTGAGGGTTTTAACCGTTTTAATCGCATTGGACTGAAGCTGGTTGTACTGCTGCAGGTTGTTGGAGATCAGATCCAAGGTGATCAAATCGTAGTAGGAGGAAGCTATCTCTGAGATAAGCTGAGAAGACATAAATCGCTGCGCCTCTCCGGTGGCTAAATACTCGTGATAGGCTGATTTCTTCTTGTTTCTCAATTTCTTCCAAACGTCCAACTCCCAACTAGCGCTTAATCCGACACGAATATTTTTTAATGGTTCCGGAAATTCTTCTTCCTGAAGGGATAGTTGTTGCTCCACCGCACCATTTCGGGTATATTCGCCCACTTTTTCAGAATCACCTGAAGCGATCAAGCCAACTGAAGGCAAATATTCACCCTTCCTAGCCTTGACCTCAGCCTTAGATTGTGCGAGGCGCTGCTCCATAATTTTAAGTTCTTGGTTATGGGCAAGTGCTTGATCAATCAGCGATTTTAGGTGTGGATCATTAAAAAATGATCCCCTTCCAACCACCTCATAACTAGTTGTCGCAGGTTCTCTATGGCTAAACTCTTTGGGTAATTCCGCGGTTTTATGGTCTATTGGTCGAAGACTGGAACAACCGGAGAGTCCTAATCCAACTAGAGAAACCCAAGCAATGAGGTGTCTATTGAATAACTTAATCTTGGTTTTCATCTTTTTTATTTCGATTAACTAGTTTAGATAATTTATTTATCTGCTTACGCAGCATGTTTGTCTCTTCATCCTGACGAATGAAAGCCTCTGAAATTGGCTCGTCGTATTCCTCCCGGATGTATGACTTTCCTTTAATTAAATGGGCAAAGAAATAGTACAAGCCTGGAATGAGAATTACCCCGAGCAGGGTTCCAGAAACCATTCCTCCTAGCGCTGATCCACCGATGGTTTTGTTTCCAATAGCTCCCGCACCTGTAGCGAGAACCAAGGGCACTAGCCCGGCGATAAAGGCCAAAGAAGTCATCAAAATCGGTCTAAATCTAACTTTAGCACCTTCAATAGCGGCCTCTAAAATGGTCGCCCCTTGCCGCTGTTTTTGAACGGCAAACTCAACGATAAGCACCGCATTCTTCCCGAGAAGCCCCACCAACATGATCAACCCAATTTGGGCGTATACATCGTTGGAAAGACCCATGATTTTTAGCAAGAAAAAGGAACCAAAAACACCGAGTGGCAAGGAAAGCAGGATGACAAATGGCAATACAAAACTTTCGTACTGTGCTGCCAAAACCAAATAAACGAAGATCAGTACCACGGCAAAAATCATCAATGATTCATTCCCTCTTTGCGCTTCATCAAAGGAAAGTCCTTCCCAAGCTATATCAAAACTGTTGGGGAGTTGCGTGGCGGCTACTTCTTTAATGGCAGCAATGGCATCCCCCGTGGTATATCCTTTGGCAGGTAGACCGGCGATAGCGGCTGAATTATACAGGTTGTATCGGGTGATTTCATTCGGACCCAGTTTGTTGGTCAACGTTGTAAACGATGAATACGGAACCATTTCGCCTTCTTCGTTTTTGACAAACAAATTCTCTAAGTCTTTAGGTAGCGCCCTGTATTCAGGAGCTGCTTGCGTGTAGACTTTGAAGAAGCGTCCGAATTTGATAAACCCTTGCTCATAGGTACTTCCTATCAAAATGTTGAGGTTCTCCATCGCTTTGCCGATGGAAACTCCTTTTTGCATCGCTGCTTGGTTATCGATTTCGATTTCGACCTGGGGGTAATTGGCCGCAAAGAAGGTAAACAAACCAGTCAATTCTGGACGTTCTTTAAGCGCGTCCATAAATTTGTTGTTGATTTTCTCAAACTCTTGATAATCAACACCGCTTGTTTTATCCAAAAGACGGAATGAAAATCCTCCGGAGGCACCAAAGCCCGGTACCGCTGGTGGTTCAAAATATTCAATCACTGCACCCAAGTTTCGGGTTTTCTCTTCCAATTCCTCCATGATTTCAGTGACGCTGTGTTCGCGCTGATCCCAGGGTTTTAAATTGATCAAACATGTTCCCGCGTTGGATCCCCGACCTTCAGTCATGATTTCATATCCCGCCAAGGAAGAAACAGACTCAATGCCATCTACTTCTTCAGCAATTTTTTGAAGTTTTCTAGCTACGTCATTGGTTCGCTCTAAAGTTGAACCCGGAGGGGTTTGTACAATGGCGTAGATTGTCCCTTGATCCTCGTTGGGGATAAATCCTGAAGGCAAAATTTGGTTGAAGAAATAAACACCAAATCCAAAGAATGCAAGTACCCCAAATGTGACAATACGTTTATTTACGATTTTGGTCAGTAGTTGAGCGTACTTGTTGGTCAACAGATCAAACCTTCCGTTAAACCATAAGATAAATCGATTAAATACTGATTTTTTCAGGTTTGGATCGTGCGGCTTCAATAATATGGCACAGAGTACAGGTGTCAATGTCAAGGCAACAATCGCCGAAATAACAATGGATCCAGCCATAGTGATCGAGAATTGGCGATAGAACACCCCAATAGGTCCAGACATAAATGAAATCGGAATAAATACAGACACCATCACCAACGTAATCGCAATAATGGCCCCGCTGATTTCTCCCAACACCTCTTGAACAGCTGCATAGGGTTTCAAGTGGGACTCCTCCATTTTGGCATGAACCGCCTCGACGACGACAATCGCATTATCTACCACAATACCAATCGCCAATACCAAGGCAAAAAGCGTGATCAGATTGATAGACAACCCAAAAAGTTGCATCACAAAAAAGCTGCCGATCAGTGAGACAGGCACCGCTAGAATGGTGATCAAGGTATACCTCCAGTTTCCTAGGAATAGAAATACCACAAGTGCCACCAAAATCAAGGCATCTCTAAACGTGTGCATCACTTGTTCAATAGACGCATTTAAAAAGCTAGAAACGTCGTAGTTGATTTTATAGGAAACCCCTGGAGGAAAGTCACCTTCAAGCTCCTTAAGTTTATCTTTGATCAAATCGATTACATCCGAAGCATTACTGCCCAGAGTCTGTTTAAGCACAATAGATGCTGATGGATCTCCATCCAAATTGGAGTAAATATCAAAGAATTCACTCCCTAATTCTACATCAGCGATATCGCCCAGTTTTAAAATAGCCCCGTCTTCATGGGCCCTGATGATGATCTCTTTGTATTGATCTGCCTCGTTAAATCGTCCTTTGTAGGTTAATACATATTCCAAGGACTGTGATTTGCCCCCGTCTGCTCGACCGATACGTCCTGGTCTACCCAGAATACTTTGCTCCTCCATCGCGGCCAATACTTCTTCAGCCGAAACGTTGTAAGCCCGCATACGGTCTGGTTTTAACCATACGCGCATCGCATATTTTCTACTTCCCAAAATCTGAGCACTGGCTATACCGTCGATGCGTTGAATTTCTGGGATGATTCGCGTATAAGCGTAGTTGTACAGGAATTTTTCGTCAAAGTTTTTGTCGTCCCCATACAGGTTTACGTACATCAACATACTGGGTTGAACTGGGGTAATAATCACCCCCTCTCTCTGAACCAAATCAGGCAAGAGTGGCATTACTTGGTCCACCCTGGTTTTCACCCGAACTACTGCTTGATTCGGGTCGGTTCCCGGTTCAAAAATTACGCGTATAGTTCCCTCACCTGCACTGGTAGCGTCAGAAACCACATAGCGCATCCCCTGAACTCCGTTGATCGCTGTTTCCAAGGGAATAATGGTACTCTTGATCAGTACATCCGCACTAGATCCAGGATAAGCAATAAATATATTTACTGTTGTCGGGGCAATTTCTGGAAATTGAGAAATAGGCAATTGTCTGTAGGCCAATAATCCTGTAAACACCAATGTGAGTGAAATCACAATGGCCAGAACAGGCCTGTGTATGAATTTTTTAAACATAGCTAATGGAGTTAACGATTATTCTGAGAACAGATCTAGTCCCTTAACTAGTTCTTCAAAAGAAATCTTTTTAGGGTGAATGATGTCTTTATTTCGGACCATTCTAATTCCTTCCACCAGAATCGTTTCTGAGGCTGAAAGACCTTTGTCCACAATAAATAAATCAGGTAATTCTCCCGAAGTAGTAATTTCTCGTTGAGCGACTTGACCTGACTTGTCTACGACAAACACATAGGTTTTGTCCAAAATTTGAAATGTAGCCTTCTGAGGTATCAGCAAAGCCTGGGTATAGGGGACCGCAATTTTTACCGTTCCGGTTTCCCCATGTCTGAGGATCCCCTTAGGGTTTTTAAAGTCAGCTCTAAACCCAATCGTACCCGTTGTATTATCGAACTCACCCAGAATAGTTTCTACAGAACCAAGCTCCTCGAAAATAGCTCCGTTGGGCAACTGAATCTGAACTTGTTTTTCTTGCGCTTCGGTATGGCTGATGTAATTTAGGTATTCAGCTTCTGGCACGTTAAAATAAACCCACATTAGGCTGTTGTCAGATAATGAGGTGAGTATCTCCCCTTCATCCAGCAAACTACCTTCTCTGACCAAAAGTCGGTCCATGATGCCCGTAAATGGCGCTCGGATGGTGGTGAAATTTAAATGGGTTTGGGATAGTGAAACCTCTGCTTTGGCTTTTCCGTATTCTGCTTCAAAAAGCGATAACTCATTTTGTGAAATGATGTTTTCTTTGAAGAGGTTTTTAGCGTTTAGGTACTCAATTTCGGCCACTTTAGCCTCTGAGCTAGAGCGATTTAACTCTGCCTGATAAATGGATGGTAGGGTTGTAAACATGACGTCCCCTTTTTGCACCAAAGATCCCTCATCTACAGAGATTTTTTCCAGGTAACCTTTTTCAATCGCACGCAGTTCAATGTGTTTATGCGCCTTGATTTGTGCCACGTACTCTTTGTAGAGTATGGTGTCTTTTACTGCGGGTTGTACTACGGTAAAAGTGTTGGTTTCGTGTTCTTTTTCGTGTTCTTTTTTACAGCTTTGGAATAACAAGGAACCGAAGATTATCCCATAAATAATCTGTTTTTTCATATTGATTTTTTTGATTGTGACTAAATAATTTTCGCGCTAAGCGATGCCAAACAGAGGATCCAGCCAAAAATGCTGGGCTCTGATGTTCCGTCACAACATCAAATCAATAAATGATCGTAAAGAATATAAATTGGGTATTTGCTTAAGTGTATGGATGCACCTTTGTCCGTATGAATTCTTGCGGTGCCCGACCTTAGACTGGAAAGAAAAGTAACTCGTGTGAAAAAATCATCCGCAGGATGATTTTCAGGATGGTTGATCTCTTCAAATTCTACCTGCTCTAGTGCCTCAAAATATATAGTCCATTTTTCTGAGGAGGAAGAGAACGGAACGATGTGACTTTCGCTTTGCCCAAGAGCTTCAACACCCGATGCACTGGGAGCACTGGGTTGTTGTGCCAGCAGGTTAAAGCATAAAAGCAGAAAAAGAGAAAAGCGATACATCTGTTCAAATAATCGCCCAAAACTAATTATAAAAATTGATTGAGGTTTTATTTAAATGTTATTTCACAAATAACTGTCGAGATGCCCCCAAAAAACTAGACTAAAAACTTTTCCACCTGGTTGAATACTGGTAGGGAGACTTGCCAACCGTATTTAGAGGTTATTTCTTGGGCAAGTGCCTTTTGAGGCTCGGATTCACCGTGGACTAAAAATACGCGTTCGGGGACATTCTTAATTTCACCCATCCAGGACAATAGATCTGACTGATCACCATGTGCCGAAAGACTTTCAAGAGCGTGGATTTGCGCCTTAACCGGGTAGTATTTACCGTAGATTTTTAGTTCCTGGGCGCCTTGTATAAGCTGACTACCAGCTCTAAAGGATTGATAATTAAGCATTTTAAACAGACTTCATAAAAAATGTGTAATTTAAAGTGAATTTTTATTTTAGGAAAATGTCATATTTTAAAATCGGATTTTTACTAGTTATTGGATGCCTGTTTGTCCAATGTAGCTCAGTCAAACGCATTCAAATAGCTGAAATAAAACAAGACGTTACTGTGCGTAGGGATCAGTGGGGAATCAACCACATTGAAGCCAAAAATGAACACGACTTATTTTTTTCCCAGGGATACTTAGCGGCCAAGGATCGATTATTCCAGTTTGAATTATGGCGCAGAAAAGCAACGGGTACCTCTGCTGAATTGGTTGGGCTCTCTGCATTAAAAAGCGATATTGGCGCCCGGCTTTTACGGTACCAAAAAGATATGGACACTGAGCTAAATCACTACCACCCAAGGGGAAAATCAATTATTGAGTCCTATGTTGCTGGTGTAAACGCATATATCGAACAAACCGAGAAAAACCCCGAATTATTACCCTTTGAATTTGACTTGTTGGGTATTAAGCCAGGGAGGTGGACTCCAGAAATAGTCGTATCTAGACATAATGGTATTCGCTCCAATGCTTCTCAAGAACTAGCTATTGGTCGTGCATTGGGACAAGCAAAACCAGAAAAGATAAAAGAGTTGATGTGGTTTCATCCAGGTGATCCCGACCTGTCATTAGACGAGTCTATAGATCCTCAATGGCTATCCAACAACCTGCTTGAATTATATGAGGCGGTTTCTGAAGACATTCCCTTTGGCGAATTATTGGGTAAAGAAGAAATGCCTGAGGGAAGTAATAATTGGGTGATCAGCGGAGAAAAAACATTGAGTGGAGCGCCCATATTGGCCAATGACCCACACAGACGTATTGCCCTTCCGTCCCTCAGATACATTGTTCATTTGAAAGCGCCAGGATGGAATGTAATCGGTGGTGGAGAACCGGTAATCCCCGGGGTGTCTATAGGACATAATGAATACGGTGCGTGGGGGCTGACCATTTTTCAAACGGATGCAGAGGATATTTATATATATGACCTCAATCCAGAAAATCAATACCAATATAAGTACCAAGGGAATTGGGAAGACATGACCTCTCAAAAAGAATTAATCAAAGTGCGTGGAGAAAAAGACACTCTTATCACGTTAAATTACACCCGTCATGGCCCTGTGCTATTTATGGATCCCGAAAACAATAAAGCTGCTGCGCTCCGCTCAGCTTGGTTAGAGCCCGGAGCTGCTCCTTATTTGGCTTCATTGCGCATCAATCAGGCTACTGATTGGAATTCTTTCCAACAAGCCTGTGAGTATAGTTTTATTCCCGGTGAAAACATGATTTGGGCGGATACTTCAGGTACTATCGGCTGGCAAGCGGTGGGTATTTCTCCTGTGCGTCCAAATTTTAGCGGAATGGTGCCGGTTCCAGGAGATGGACGTTATGAGTGGAATGGGTATTGGCCGATAATCGTCAAGCCCCACCTTACCAATCCTATAAAAGGATTCTGGGCTACCGCCAATCAACATGTAACTCCAGAGACCTATACCCATCCTGATGCACTAGCTTACACCTGGTCCGACAACTACCGAGGGGATCGAGTCAATGAGGTGTTGGCCCGTGAAACGAAGGCTACCATCGAAGGTTCCATGGAACTACAAACCGATGTGACATCGATTCCAGCGCGTATCCTGACGCCTTTATTGCTGAGTATTCAAGTGGATAACATACAGGCCCAAAAAGGGATTGAGTGGATGCGGAATTGGGATTATAGATTAGATGCTAGCAGTGTAGAAGCATCGATGTACGTGACATGGGAGCGAATCTTGGTAAAAAAAGCGCGCGCGCTATGGGTACCTGAGTCACTGCAACCCCATATTCAACCTCAATTGACAAAAATCATCGAATGGATTACCCACCCTGAATTGGTGTTTTCTGAGAATGCACAGAATAATAGGAACTTATTCTTGGCGGATACCTGGATGGAGGCAGTAGCACAACTTACTCAAAAATTTGGTCTTGAAATGGATCGTTGGGTTTATGGCCAAAATGATTTTAAACACATTACTATCAAACATCCTTTATCTGAGTGGGTGGATGAAAAAACTAGGAAAATGATTGATATGGGTCCCTTACCTAGGGGAGGTTACCCTTATGTGCCAGCAGCCAATGGTGCTTTGAATAACCAAACATCGGGCGCAAGTTTCCGTATGGTCACCGATCTATCTGATTGGGACTTGACCAAAATGACCAACACGCCGGGGCAGTCGGGTGACCCCGATAGTCCTTTTTATAAAAACCTATTCCAATCTTGGGCCAAAGATCAATATTTCCCCGCTTTCTATTCAAAAAAGGAAATAAAGGACCACACAGTTGATCACCTTATCCTAACGCCAAAAAAATAATTTATGAAAACATATGTTACGCGTTTTATAACCGCTTTTTTTTTGATCCTCATAGGATGTACTTCTTCATATGATGTAGACCTACTCATCACTAATGCGGAAATTTACGATGGATCGGGCAGTCCCTCTTACCTGGGTCAAGTAGGAGTTAAAGACGGTAAAATTGTGTACGCAGGCACAGAGAAACCTATGTCTGCAGCTAAAATAGTGGATGCCAAAAGAAAAATTCTAGCGCCTGGGTTTATCAATATGCTGTCCTGGGGTTATGACACGCTTTTAGAGGATGGTCGATCACTAAGTGATTTGAAACAAGGGGTAACCCTGGAGGTATTCGGAGAAGGCACATCTCCTGGTCCATCGGGAAAAAAAGACAGCACCAATTACCAAACTTTTGGGCAAGCCATGAACAAATTGGAGAAAAATGGAATCTCCACAAACATTGCCTCCTATTTAGGCGCAACTAGTGTTCGAATTCAGACCGTTGGATATGAAAACAGACCAGCCTCTGAACCTGAACTTGAGGAGATGAAACGGTTGGTAGTTCAGTCTATGGAAGATGGAGCGCTTGGTATTGGTTCATCCCTAATTTATGCGCCAGCTGATTACGCCCCTACACAGGAATTAGTTGCCCTATGTCAAGCGGCTGCACCCTTTGGCGGAAGATATATTTCCCATATAAGAAACGAAGATCAGTATTTGTTGGAGTCTGTCAATGAACTACTCCATATAGCGAAAACCGCTGGTGTTCCAGCTGAGATATACCACCTGAAAGCATCCAGGCCAGGGAATTTCCACAAATTGGATCAGGTGATAGCAAAAGTCGATTCTGCTCGAGCTGCGGGACTTAAAATTACAGCGGATATATACACTTATAACGCTTCTTCAACAGGACTTACAGGGGTGGTTCCAACCTGGGTACAGGAAGGCGGACACGAGCAGTGGATGAATCGAATGAGAGATCCCGTCGCTAGAAAAAGATTGTTAGTTGACTTAACCGCTGAATTAGCGCAACAGCCGGCTCAGGACATCTTGATGGTTGGATTTAAAAAGGACTCCATGGCCCAGATTTACAGAGGCAAAACAATTGCTGAAGCGGCTATTATGAGAAATCAATCAGCGCCTGAAACCATCATTGATCTAATGCTTGAAGATGACAGTAGGATACAATGCATCTACTTCAGTATGTCCCCAGAAAACTTAAGAAAGAAAATGCAAATTCCTTGGGTTTCATTCTGTTCTGATTCAGGTACTTACTCAGGATGGGAGGATGACTTTAGAACCCACCCTCGTGCATTTGGCAGCTTTATTCGCGTTCTCTCTGAATTCACTCTAAAAGAACAATTGATATCAATGGCCTCAGCTATACATCGATTGACTGGACTACCTGCAACCAACCTTGGAT
Organism: Bacteroidota bacterium; assembly: GCA_041163765.1. Classification (GTDB taxonomy): domain Bacteria; phylum Bacteroidota; class Bacteroidia; order Flavobacteriales; family Flavobacteriaceae; genus MAG-120531. Next base: position 20,542 of record JBEAQS010000069.1, read on the forward strand.
TAAAAGATAGGGGCTTTATTAAAGAAGGCTATTGGGCGGATTTGGTGCTTTTTAATCCTGCAGAATTAAAAGACAAGGCCACATTTGACAACCCGCTTCAGTATGCAGAAGGGATGGATGATGTATGGGTAAATGGTGTTCAAGTTCTTCAATCTGGCACACATACAGATAAATTCCCTGGGGTATTTGTTCGGGGTTCAGGATCAAAAAACTAGATAATTAAATACCGCCTGCTTGGGACAGAGCAATCAATAGAACCAATTGAATCATCTGGTGGCCATTTTCATTAATCCACCACTCATCTAAAGAATGCGCATTGGAAGCTTTACCTCCAATACCAACAGTAATGGCTGGAATTCCTTTAGCTATAGGAATGTTAGCATTGGTAGATCCAATTGTCAGTTCGGGTTTAGCGCCAAAAAGCAATGTAGCCCCCCAAGCTCGTTGAACCAAATCACTTGCGATATCCGTAGCCCCTGAAGGTCTATTTCCGATTTTTTCTATCTCTGCGGTCAGCGACTCCCCTCTTCTTTTTCTTTGATTTTGATCGTTTAATGCCTCATCCACTGCTTCCTTCAAAAAGGCTTCCATAACATCCAATCGGCTGGGATCTATGGAACGAACATCGATATCCATTTGTGATATAAATGGAATAGAATTTACCGATGTTCCCCCAGTTACAATACCCACATTGTAGCTTGTTTTTGGTCCTTGCTCTGTATAGGCATCGGCTTTTTCAACAAACTTATGGATAGCAGCACCTAATGCGTGGTGAGGATTGGCTAAACCAAAAGCACCCCAGGAGTGTCCTCCAGGGCCATTAAAAGTCACTCTATATCGGTATGAACCCAAAGCTTGATTGTTTATTCTTCCAATTGTTCCGCCATCTATAGAAATAAATCTATCAATTTTAGGCCCGCCATCTCTGAATAAATATTTCATACCCCGCAAGTCGCCAGGACCTTCCTCACCCACTGATGCAACAAAAAGCAAATTATCTTTTGGTTTGATTTGCTGGGAATTAATTGTTTGAATCATCGTTAAAAGCATACTTATACCTCTAGTATCATCTGCAATTCCTGGTGCTTTAAGTGTGTCATTTGCTATGCGTACCCTAACATCTGTACCCTCTGGAAACACAGTGTCTAAGTGAGCATCTACGGCAATAGTCTGATTTCCTTGGGTTCCATAAATCCATCCCAATACATTGCCTTCATTGTCCACTTGCACATCGGCTAATCCCAAATCTTCAAAATACTTTTTGACCGTTAAACCACGGAGGGTTTCCATAAAGGGTGGTGCAGGAATTTCCGTCAACTCAATATGCCTTGAAATCGTCAATGGCTCAAGATCTTCTATAGTTTGGAATGCCTTTTTGATCTTTGGATGGTTGGCCAGTTTTATAAGTTCTTGCTCCATCTTCTTGGGTACTTGAACCTGACTCTGCTGTGCAAAAGAAAATGAACAAAAACTCAGGAGTATTAACGTAGATATATAGTTTTTCATCGTGCTGGGATTAAACTTTTAGTAGAGAATTATTCATCTAAATAATTTTTGATATGGGCTGAATCAATCTATGAGTAATTATTTTACAGTTAATTAAAGTACAAAAAACCAGGGTTTGTTATACCGCTTATACCAAAGTATTATTGAAATATATATTGAAGAAAGACCGATTGACAAATATTAATAAGGCATAGCGAACTGCCTCAAAATGAGTGAACTTAACTTAAATTTTTGTAATATTAAGTGAGCGAAATATATATTGGATGAAAAAATACTGGAGCTACAACCTAAAATATCTTTTGATTTTATTGTCCATTTGGTTTTCTGTCTCTTTTGGGGCTGGTATTTTATTGGTTGATGAATTAAACAAAGTGCGTTTGGGTGGATTTAAACTCGGGTTCTGGTTTGCACAACAAGGGTCCATCTATGTTTTTGTAGTATTGATTTTTGTCTATGTCTGGCTCATGAATAGGTTAGACAAAAAATTTAACGTTGACGAAAATTAAGCGCTTATGGATGTACAATCTTGGACTTTTTTACTGGTTGGTTTATCATTTTCGTTATACATAGGTATCGCCATTTGGACAAGAGCATCCTCAACATCAGACTTTTATGTCGCTGGAGGTGAAGTCAACCCCGTCTTAAACGGTATGGCTACAGCAGCTGATTGGATGTCTGCCGCCTCTTTTTTATCCATGGCTGGCTTGATTTCATTTATGGGTTATGACGGTGGGATCTATTTGATGGGGTGGACCGGCGGATACGTTCTTCTAGCTCTTCTACTAGCACCCTACTTAAGGAAATTTGGAAAATTCACTGTACCTGATTTTATTGGAGACCGTTATTATTCCAATGTAGCTCGAACGGTCGGAATCATCTGTGCACTACTGATCTCTCTTACCTATGTAGCTGGGCAAATGCGGGGAGTTGGTATAGTTTTCGCACGATTTTTAGAAGTTCCTATTGAAACTGGTGTATACATAGGTATGGGTTTGGTTTTCTTTTATGCCGTTCTCGGGGGAATGAAAGGAATTACCTACACCCAAATTGCTCAATACTGCGTACTTATATTTGCGTTTATGGTGCCGGCTATATTTATTTCCATACAGCTTACCGGGAATCCTATACCTCAACTTGGTTTTGGCGGAAAACTATCTGATGGTACTTTTTTACTTGACAAACTAGACGGATTAAATCAAGAGTTGGGGTTCCATGAATATACAACTGGATCTAAAGGGATGATGGATGTTTTTGCCATTACATTTGCTTTAATGGCTGGAACAGCTGGATTACCTCATGTAATTGTTCGATTTTTTACTGTGCCTAAAGTTAAAGATGCGCGGATTTCAGCTGGCTGGGCACTCATTTTTATTGCCATACTTTATACTACTGCTCCTGCCATTTCAGCATTTGCCAGGACAAACTTGATTCGTGCAACTTCCAATATTCCCTACACCCAAGTACCTGAATGGTTTAGTAATTGGGAAAAAACAGGGTTAATCAAGTTTGAAGACAAAAATTCTGATGGGGTCATTCAATACCTGGCGCAACCAGACCTAAACGAATTAACCATTGACAATGACATCATTGTTCTCGCCAATCCAGAAATAGCTCAACTTCCCAATTGGGTAATCGCATTGGTGGCAGCCGGGGGATTGGCAGCCGCATTATCGACAGCAGCGGGTTTACTCCTAGTAATCAGCACTAGTATTGCTCACGATTTAATTAAAAAGCAATTAAACTCAAAAATCAGCGAGAAAAAAGAATTGTTTTTGGCCCGTTTTGCCGCAGGGGTGGCAGTTTTAGTTGCTGGATATTTTGGAGTAAACCCCCCAGGATTTGTTGCGGCAACTGTTGCGCTCGCTTTTGGTCTAGCCGCTTCGTCTTTCTTTCCTGCTATTGTATTGGGGATTTTTGATAAACGTATGAATAAACAAGGGGCCATAGCAGGTATGGTTACTGGAATCTCGCTCATGCTTTTTTATATGATTTACTTCAAGTTGGGGTGGTTCACCCAAACAATACCCCCCTCAACAGATTGGTGGTGGGACATTTCACCTGAAGGATTTGGAACCGTCGGTATGTTGGTAAATATTGTTGTGGCCCTAGTTGTGTCAAGATTGACCACCCCACCACCTGTACATATTCAACAATTGACTGAAAGTATCAGATACCCTAGAAGAACTGCTTAAGTCGGCCAATAGCCCACTTATGATTTATTAAACGGATGTTTATTCAATGATATGATCTCCCCTTCTTCAGCTACATTGAAACCCAATTTGATCAGCTCATTTTTCTCAGGACCGTTAAACAAGATAGGATTTGTGTGGTTCATATGAATGAACATGATTTTGTTGCGTAACAGAGTTGTGGATGACCGAAATAACTCAACAGTTTCAGAAACAAATGGGTGAGGGACCTCACTCATATTCCGGTTAGGGAGTTCATTGGCTCCATAAAAAGTAGCGTCGATTATCGCGAAATCTGTTCGGCCTACCTCGGAAATAATATCTCGTTCCCACAATGGCCATTTGTCGATATCAGGAATAAATAAGACGCTTCGTTCGTTAGATTGTATGATAAATCCCACCGTCTCAGAAAACTCGTCTCTATGAGGGACGAGCATTGGAGTTACCTGAATACTAGTGCTGAGTCGAATTGGTTTGTCAGGTTCGATCAACACCAACTTTATATTTCCTAGGGCAACTAGCTGATTCCACGGAGCATTATTTTCTAAGAATTGTTTCATTTTTGGAAGGACATACACGACAACTCCTGAGGCGCCTTGTGCTTCTCTGCCCAGGTTTAATAAACCAGCATAATGCCCCATGTGTGCGTGTGTTAAAAAAATCCCTGAAAGATTAGTCAATCCCGTTGTTTCTTGGAGCTTTTGAAGTTGGTAGGTAAAATCTGGGGTCGCCTCAAACATCCAATTTTGTTTGCTTTGATGATCGGTGAGCCCCAGGCTTACAACATGGCGCTTTTTTTCCTCTCCCCGCCAATGACGCATACAAAAATCTTCTGTGCACCCTGCTTGGGGATACCCTCCATCCTGCGCAACACCCAGAACAGTAATAAATTGCTGAGCGTTATGGTTTGTTATAATTGACTGAGCGTTTGTCAACATCGGGAGCACAAAAAAGAGTATCTTAAATAAGTGTTGATTCAAATTCAAAGAGTTTAGATTTTGAAAATAAAAATAGCTTTTGGAGATGTATTAGCAACCAAATAATTTGAAAATCAGTTATTTAAAACACTAAACACTTTGTGTTTATTGGGAGATTTGTTATTTTTTACAAATGGTTGTGTCAAATTACACGAAAATTTGACTTGCATAAAATACACTTTTCACCTTATCAATATAAAATCTATATCATGAAATCAAAAATCCTTATCCTCCAGATATTATTGATCTTATTGGCTTGTAAAAGCCAAGAAACTCCTGATTACTCCAGCTATCTAGATTATGCTGATTCCCCTTCAAAATTTTCAGGAGGGACAAAAGTAATTCCCATTGAGACGGCCTATGGCACCTTTAATGTTTGGACAAAACGCGTAGGAAATAATCCCACAATAAAAGTCTTATTGCTGCATGGGGGCCCCGGCGCTACTAGTGAATATTTTGAAGCTGCTGACTCATTCTTTCCACAAGGAAATGTAGAGTACTACTACTATGATCAATTGGGATCTGGAAAAAGTGACAATCCCAACGATGAGCGACTTTGGAACATAGACAGTTTTGTTGAGGAGGTCGAACAGGTTAGAAAGGCGTTGAATTTAGACGCCAATAACTTTGTCCTGCTCGGCCATTCTTGGGGAGGTATTTTAGGGATTGAATACGCCTTAAAATACCAACAAAACATGAAAGCTCTCATCGTTTCTAACATGGTCAGTTCGATACCAGAGTATGTGAAATACGCTAAAGAAGTTTTGGGACCTCAACTGCCGACTGATGTTCTGGAAAAAATAGAGGCTTATGAAAAAAGTGAGGATTATACTAATCCGGAATACCTTAAACTTATTGAAACCTTCTATTATCCCGAACATGTACTGCGCATGAATCCAACTGATTGGCCAAATCCGGTGGTCAGGGCATTTGCCAATCTGAATTATCCACTTTACTTAAAAATGCAAGGGCCTAGTGAGTTTGGCGTTGTGGGAGATGCTGTATTAAAGGAATGGGATAGAACTGAGGATCTGAAAAACATCACTATTCCAACCTTAACCATAGGCGCTGAATACGATACTATGGATCCCAGGGCGATGGAAGAAATGAGCAGATTAGTACAAAATGGAGAATACCTTTATTGTCCACAAGGAAGCCATATGGCTATGTATGACGACCAAGAAGTTTATTTTTCAGGTGTACTTAAATTCTTAAAATCATTGGAATAGAATCTTGTCTATCTTTAGAATAGATACGACCACTATTTAACTCATGGACAAACGCAGTTTTCTCAAAAAAGCGCCCATACTGGGTGTGTTGCCCTTTGTATACCCAAAAATGGATCATTTATCCTTTGAGGTTATGGAGCTTAGCACCCCAACTAATATAGATTACTGGCAGGAAATCAGAAGTCACTACGCTTTAACATCGGACTTTATCAATTTGGAAAGTGGATACTACAATATCATCCCCAGTCCTACCCTTGAAAAGCTAAAAAATCACATGGCTTATGTCAATACTCGTGGGTCACATTATATGCGCACTGAGTTGGAGGAAGACCGAAAAAAGATAGCTAAAGAATTGGCTGAGTTTTTACAAGTGGATGTGCGTTCTATGATCATCACTCGTAATACTACAGAATCATTAGATATAGTGATTTCCGGTTATCCTTGGCAAAAAGGGGACCATGTGATTTATGCCCAACAAGATTACGGGGCGATGCAGGCAATGTTCGAACAAGTGGTTCAGCGTCACGGTCTTTATCAAGATATAGTTTCTGTGCCAAATCATCCAAAGGACGATGAAGAAATTGTCCGTCTTTATGAATCTAAAATTAAGCCCCACACCAAAATGATTATGGTATGCCATATGATCAACACCACAGGGCAAATTCTTCCAATTAAGAAAATTTGCGCTATGGCACATTCGTACGGTGTTGAAGTTTTGGTGGATGGAGCTCATTGTATCGGTCATTTTGACTTTAATATCGTAGAATTAGGATGTGATTACTATGGTTCTAGCTTACACAAATGGTTGGCAGCTCCATTAGGTAATGGATTACTCTATATGAATCCTAAACATGTTTCTAAACTATGGCCCATATTTGCCGATTTTGAGCCAGACCGATCCAATATTATCCGGCTAAATCATCTTGGAACCCACCCTGCATATATTACACTAGCCATAAAAGACGCTATTAACTATTTAAATTTGATCGGAGTTAAACGCAAAGAAGAGCGACTGAGGTATTTACGGCTATATTGGATGGAAGGCCTTAAAGAGACACCTAATGTGGTCCTAAACACCCCAATGGAATCTCAGAGAGCATGTGCCATTGGCAATGTTGGATTGAAAAATATGTCGCCATCGGTTATGGCGCAACGCCTTCTGGATGAACATAATATCTTTACAGTAGCGATCGACTACGCCAATATAAAAGGATGTAGAATTACTCCAAATATATTTACCACTACAACAGAACTGGATCATTTAATTGATGCCGTAAAAGCACTTGCTCAATCCTAAATTTTATGGCATTTCGTTTATTTAAAAATATTGGCCCTGGCATTATTATCGCCGCAGCCTTTATTGGTCCTGGAACGGTAACACTCTGCTCAATAGCTGGGGTTAATTTTGGCTATTCACTTCTCTGGGCTGTTCTATTATCCACTTTAGCTACCATCGTGCTTCAACAAATGGCAGCTCGGATAGGTTTAATTACCGAAAGTGGTTTGGCGCAGTTGCTTAGGAACAGATTAAATAAATCCATATGGAAAACACCGGTGATCATACTCATAATTCTGGCTATAGTTCTGGGAAACACGGCTTACCAAGCAGGGAATATTGGCGGAGGAGTTTTGGGACTCGAGGCTATTATAGGTCCACTAAGCTATAACTTCTTCGATGTGAAAATTAATTTAGTGGCGTTATTGTTGGGTGGCATTGCTTTTTTTGTTTTATCGCAAAAAAACGACAAACTACTTCCCCAAATTTTAACGATCATGGTTTTATTTATGAGTTTTTCATTTGTGGTAACTGCCCTATTAATCAGGCCTAAATTACCAGAACTACTCAGTGGAATTTTTTTGCCCTCAATACCAAAGGACAGCCTTTGGACCATTATCGGACTTGTCGGTACTACCATTGTACCGTATAACATTTTTCTTCACGCTTCATTAATTCATAAAAAATGGCAAGGAATTGAATTTCTTCCAAAAGTAAAGAGAGACACCTATTGGACTATTGGACTGGGCGGGGTTGTTTCCATGTGTATAGTGATCTGCGCAGCCGGTTCAGGTATTGAAAAAATAACCTCAGCTGTTGATTTAGCACAAGCATTAAGCCCATTATATGGTTCCATGGCCAAACTGCTTTTAGGCGTGGGATTATTTTCTGCTGGTATGACTTCGGCGATAACTGCACCCCTTGCTGCGGCCTATGTCGCCTGTGAGTGTCTTGGATGGTCGACAGCATCTAACAGCAAAAAGTTTCGAATTATTTGGGGGTCAGTGCTTCTGGTGGGTGTTATTTTAGCTGCTGCAGGGATTAAACCTATAGCGTTGATACAAATGGCGCAGGTGGCCAATGGAATGCTGATTTTTATCATAGCTGGATTAGTCTTGTGGATGATCAATCAACAAACAGTCATGAATAGTCATGTCAATACAACTTGGCAAAATATTTTGGGGGTAATCGTCCTGATTTTGTCCATTTTAGTAGGCTTTAAAGGTATTGACGGAGTAGTACAAATTTTCAATTAAATGGATATCAATTGTGATTTGGGAGAGGGAACAGCCCAAGACAGACTGATCATGCCTTATATAAACCGGTGCAACATCGCCTGTGGGGCACATGCTGGTTCAAAGGAATTGATCGTAACAACAATCAAAATGGCGCAAGAACACGGAGTGGATATTGGCGCCCACCCGTCCTATCCAGATCGAGGGAACTTTGGGCGAATCTCCATGAACATGGATGTTAAGAATTTAAAGCAAAGCATTCAACATCAGTTGGAACTGTTTTTGGAAGCTGCAGAATTATGCGATGCCAGAATAGCTCATGTGAAACCGCATGGGGCACTGTACCATGACGTGGCCAATAAGCCTGAAATTGCTCAGGTTTTTTTGGAGGTAATCGATGAAGTATGCCCTGAAACCATACTAATTACCTCAGTTAACTCATTGCTTTTAAATAGCTTTAGAACACCAAACCGGCTCATTTGGCCTGAAAGTTTTATCGACCGCAGATATCGATCAGACCTGACTTTAGTTCCGCGACAGGAGAATAATTCAATCATCCATGACCCTAAAATAGCTCAACAACAATTTCTAAATTTAAGGGAAGGAAAAGTACAAAGTATAGAGGGTAGCCTGCTAGCTATTCAATCGATGACCTGCTGCATTCATTCAGACCATCCAAATACACTAGAAATTGCAAAAGCCGTTTCAGCTGTAAATCAATCGCGATGAGCATGTCTTATACATTAACCTACTTCCCGATGGGTGATCGAGCCCTATTAATTGAATGGCCTAGCCAAATTGAAGTGGAAATCATCGAAGAAATTTGGCAACTAAGGGCGGCATTGTCCCATGAGATCATTACTGATTACATTGTGGCTTATCACAGTTTGACCATTGTTTTTTCAGTGGTACAAAAAGATTTCAATCCCTGGATTCAATGGGTTCAAAACAAGTACACTCACATTAAAAATAACCCTACAGCATTAACACCAAAAAAAGTAGTTGAACTCCCTGTATACTATAATCCTGAAGTAGCACCGGATCTAGAAACTTATTTATCCAACAAAAAGATCTCCCTCCAAGAGATGATCCATCTTCACACAAAACCGGAATACACACTCTTTTTTTATGGATTCCAACCTGGATTTATGTACTTAGGTGGGCTAGACAAAAAATTGGTTCAACCGCGTAAGGATAAACCATCAGCCATGGTAAACTCAGGTAGTGTGGCTATCGGTGGTGCTCAAACCGGAATTTATCCATTGGCAGCGCCAGGAGGTTGGCATATAATTGGACATTGTCCCGTGGCTTTATTTGACCCCCATCTACCTGAACCATGTATCGCCATGCCAGGAGATACTATAAAATTTCGGGCAATTGAAGGACAGGAGTACCTTGAACTATTGGGCCAAATAAATGGCAATAATATGCATAAGAATCATTGATTTTTCCAAATGATAGAAGTAATCAAACCGGGAATTTACAGCACTGTTCAAGACAAAGGACGTTTGGGTCATGCGCATTTAGGGATTCCACCCAGCGGAGCTATAGATGGAATATCATTCCGTTTGGCCAATGCTATATTAGGTAATAACGACAATGATGCAGTTCTAGAAATTACTTTTGGTGGAGCTGAGTTTAAATTTCTTATCCCTACAGCCATATCATTAACAGGGGGTGATTATACAGCCTCTATCAACGGTCAAAAAATACCGATGAATCAACTAATTCTTGTAGAAGAAAATGATGTGTTGCAGTTTGGACAAAGGAGATCTGGTGTGCGCACATACTTGGGAGTTCTGGGTGGGATAAATACTAAACAGGTTCTTGGAAGTAGAAGTTATTACCCATCTATTACTTCTGATTTTAGAATCAAAAAAGGAGATTTTATTGAAACAGTCACTCCATTAAATGACGCTTTAACTATTAGTGGTGAAAGCACCTCTTTCCTCGAAAACCCAATGTGTCAACATGACCTAACCACGGAATGTACTGTTGAACTGCAGGTTTATGTAGGGCCAGAATACAGTAGGCTTAGTTATTCTGAAATGAAAACCCTAAACTTGGAAATGACCATCGGTCGAAACGATAGAATGGGATACATGCTTCAAGAAACAGTGGCCAACCAGATCACACCTATACATACCTCAAGTGCCCTGCCAGGAACCGTACAACTTACCCCGTCCGGTCAATTAATTATTTTGATGAACGATGGACAAGTTACAGGCGGCTATCCAAGAATATTTCAATTAACCGATTATTCAAAGGATTTATTGAGTCAATGTGCTCAAGGACAAAAAATTAAGTTTGCCCTTATAAATCAATAAATGAGCAGTAAACTAAGGCGATAATTATAAAAAAACCCGGTCTCAGCAACCGGGTTCTAAAACTAAACTAAATAATTAAAAAATCGCCTACTTGTTCACTGGTGTAGGATCGAATATCGATGGTATTGGTGAAGGAGCATTTGCATTTCCATTGATTTCATTTTGAGCAATGGGAAAACGCTGTGCATGTTGCCCGCCCGAGGTTGGACTAATCGCTAGTGCTATATCTGGATCAGTTTTACTCACTCTTGCAAAATCAAAGAAGGGTAAGTGTGTGCCAAATAGACTTACATAGCGCTCTTCCAAGATTTCTCTGAGCAGCGCCTTGTCAGCCGATATACCTGAGGCATTCTCAATACCCCCTGTTTCAAAATCAGCAGCCACAAAGGCACTGTATTTAGCCGTTAACGAGGCGCTTCCAATAAAGCCTTTTCCTGAGTTCAAGTAAGTACGCAATCCATTAAGATGCCCAAGTGCCGTGTTAAACTGTCCTAGTCTGGCAGAACTCTCGGCCAGAATGAGTAAGTTTTCTACGTTGGATACCATGGGCATTTTTACATTCTGACCCGTGATTCTGGTACTAGCACGTTCATCTATGGACACTTTTAAATAATCCCTTCTCCTGGATTCGTCTGTTTTTGCATGATTTCTACTAGAAGTACCTGCAGGATCTAGCAACCCTTGCACAAAAGTATCAGCTGAGGAAAAATCCCCACCCCTAGAACCATCTAATACAATGTAATACAGATTACTATTTTCCAGAGTAGAACCATAACCTGAAAACCCTTTGGCATAGCTCATGTTGTTTACATCTGTGGAAACACCATCTAATGCCTCCGTATACGCTGCTTGATAGTTCTTGGTCATCAGATAAAATCTTGCTTTTAGGGTATGCGCGACTTGAGTCCAAGCTGCAGCGTTTTTACCAACTAATAAGTCTTGGGACAGAACGCGTGTTGCTGTCACTGAAGATAATTGGACAATAGCTGCGTCTAATAATGCTTGTACTTGGTTAAACACTTCTGTTTGGCTATCAAATTCAGGATCTGGTGTGCCGTATTTACTGTATGGGATATCCCCGAATAAGGCGGCCATTGTACCTATGGCATGAGCTTCAATAATATTCCCAATCCCTTTGATTAGATTATCCTCAGAATCAGCTTGAATAATTCTGTTTTGAGTCACAATTCCGTGGTAAACAAATGACCAGTCGCCATTGGTTTCCTCTGGAGCAATATTATAGACATATAGGTTCTTGTAAAGATTGCCCAAGCCTTTCAATTGTCCAGTCCATAATTGGGAGATCCTCATTGTATGACCGAGTTGCAACTGCACGTCCGCAAGCTGCATTCCTTTGATGATTAATTCATTGGGGACAGATGTGGATTGATTCGGATTTTCGTTAACATCCAAATAAGATTCACAACCTGAACTTATTAAGATTATTCCGAGGACTAATACACGAGATAATATATTTTTCATGGCTGTTTGATTTAGTAATTAATGGTAATTCCGAACAAGAATGATTTTGAAGCTGGATTGGTAAAGTAGTCAAGACCTTTACCGTTTCCATTGCCAAATTGATTTACATCGGGATCAATACCTCGTATATTGGTAAATAACGCAAGGTTTCTTCCGGTTAAGTTGATATCCACTGAGCTCAACTTAAGCTTCTCGACAAGGGCGCTTTTCAATTCATAGCCTAAAGTCAATTCTCTAAAGCGTACGTAGCTGGCATCTGCCACAGCAAATTCACTGATCACCGACCCGCCAAATCCGCCTCCAAGCGTAGTGTACCATTTTTCATCCAACAGCACATCACCACCTCCAAAGTTTTGGATATTACCTCGTACAGTAGAACCAGCTGCAATCGTTGTGCCTGCATAGTTTACTATATCTGAGGGAACAGTTACGGTATTGCCCACATCTGCGTGTGTACCAAATCCATACAATACATACCTGGTTCTCTCCGCTAGGTCATTTCCTTGACTAGTATCAAACAGGGCATTTAATTTTAACCCTTTATAATTGGCTCGAACTCCAAATGAACCTCTCCAATCTGGGTTTGGATCACCTATTACTTTGTCTCCAGTAGGATCAAGTTGTGGAAAGCCATTTTTGTCTAGTTCTAGGTTGCCATTGGCATCTCTAAGCGCTGCGGAGCCCAATAAAATTCCAAGGGGTTGTCCTACAACGGCACTTGACTTTACTGAAGACCCGCTAGTTAAGTTAACCGAGGCTACACCACTTAAATCAAGCACCTTGTTTCTGTTGGCAAATACATTTCCGAACACACTTAGATTAAAGTCATCTCCTTTAATTAAAGCATATTCAAATTCAGTTTCCCAACCTTTATTCTCAATGCGCCCTGCATTCTGATAAATGCTGTTGTACCCTTCCGATGGATTTAGGTCCAAGTAAAGCAATGCATCTCTAGTTTCGTTGCGGTATATTGTTCCAGACAGAGAAAGTCTATTTCTAAAGAATCTTAGATCTAGCCCTAACTCTAGCTCTCTCTTTTTCTCAAACTCTAAGTTTGGATTTCCCTTATCGTCATTGACGCGGAAACCACCCCCAAAAGCATCTAGAGAAATTAAATCAGAGTAGCTTGAATAAGAAGCGTTTTCATAAGTAGTGCTAAATAAATGTGCTCCAGGAGGAAGTCCAACCTCTCCGTAGGCCAGTCTCAATTTACCAAAAGAAAGCCCCTTGGTCATGTCCTCTTTAACCAAACCACCCCAGTTAAATCCTAATTCAGCACTAGGATAAATAAAACTCTTAGAGCTTGAAGAAGCATCTTCGTAGGTAGCTCCTAAATTCATATTTAAATAATCCTTGTACTGGAATTGAGACTGAACATATCCGCGTACTGTTCTAAACAATCTATTTCTTTCTTCATAGTTCTTAGTGGCTGCAACTGCGGGGTTTTGAAGACGTGCATTGTATAAGAAGTCAACAGCTTCTAAATACGTTTGTTTGCGTTGTGAATCATTCATCGCAAAACCAGAAATCAAATTCATGTCCAGATTATCCCATGAAAACTGCATAGAAGAAATAAGTTCAGTATTTACCTCGGTTACATTAAACGTTTCGTTTTGATACCTTCCATTAGTGGCTCCATCAGAAGAAAACATCGGGAAAAAATAAACGCGATCATCCGTGTATTGATCCAGACCAGAGCGTAATACCGCATTCCACCACGGCTTCAAAGTGGCTGTAAATTCTGTTGAAGCTACTACGCGATTTACGTCCGTATCACTAGTTTGTTCATATAGAGTCCATAGTGGGTTATTGTAGGTAGCTGAACTTGAGTTCCCTAAATAACGTCTGTAACTTCTATGTCTATCCTCAATCGGGTTTCCATTTTTATCAAAGTACGTACCCTTGTACCCGCTGATGTCAAAATCAGGTGGTGTTCTCAAAAGACCTAGGTAAATTCCTGCTGTGTTTGATCCTTGTTGAATTCTATTAGAGTAATTGGTTGAATAAATCACCTTAGAATTATTTTTTAACCAGTCTGCAAAATTATAGGTGGTAGCTAACGTGAATGAGGATTTATTGTAATTCGAATTACGCATAATTCCATTTTGGTTCACTTTATTCATACTCATATAGTATGTCCCCTTATTATTCCCACCAGAGAGGTTAAATTGGTGTGTTTGTGTTGACCCTGTAGTAAAGACCAAATCAAAGTTTCTATCCACATAAACCTCCATACTGTTTTTCTTAGTAATCGGGTAATACGCAACTCCTGTGTTGGCTAGAAAATATTCCCCAGAAGTATTAACGGCATCAGCTTCTCCACTACGAGCCTCTATCAAGTCTCCCCAGGAGTTTGTTGCTGTTGGACTATACTTTCCGTTGGCTCCTTGTCCGTAGCTTTTCTGCAAGGGGTGACGTACATTGATTAAATCATAAGAGATGGAGGTATTATATGACGCCCTCATTTTTCCTTCTACTCCACGTTTGGTGGTTATTACAATAACCCCACCCAAAGCCTTAGAACCATATATGGCTCCTGCGGATGCTCCTTTAAATATTTGGATAGACTCAATGTCGTTCGGGTTGATGTCATTTAATCTGGATTGTTGTGAAATCCCTCCATCTGCTCCTGATCCAAAGCCTTCAAAATTATCGTTATTTGTGGGCACCCCGTCAATGATGATCAATGGTTGCGTTTGACCGATAATTGAGCTCGCTCCCCGTATCTGAATGTTGGAACCTGCACCAGGATCAGCACTAGTAGCTGAAATAGTAATCCCCGATGCTTTACCTGCCAATCCGTTGATTAAGGTAGGCTCTCCGGAACGTACCACATCATTGGCTTGCATTTTAGAGTAGGTTGAAGCTATTTTATCTCTGTTCTCTTTAAAGCCAAGGGCAGAAACAACTACTTCATCCAGGGCATTGTCCGTGGTTAATGTAAAATCATAGGTGTCTTGGCTGTCTACTTGTCGAGACATTTTTCGGTACCCTATATAACTAACAACTATTGTTTGACCCTGACGCACATCCAGTGTAAAGACCCCGTCAAAATCAGTGGTGGTTCCCGTAGTAGTTCCCTCGATAAGTACAGAAGCTCCTGGTAGTGGAATACCTGATTCATCAGTGACCTTACCTTTGATACTTTTCTGGGCAAATGCTACCACAGAAAAAAGTAATAAAAAGTGTAAAATTAGTTTTCTCATAATGCTTGGTTAGATTTTACGTTAATTTAAATAAATCGGTTTGATATTTGTCGATTTATCGATTTTCAGCAAATTTTAACGAAATTTAAGAATAGTAACATATCAGAAAAATAACCTAAATTAGGGTGAATTATAAGGAAAATGACCAACGAAGAAAGCAACCAACTTTACCAGACGTTTGTTTCAGAACTCTCTAGAATATATGGGGGGTTTGAAAATTTTCAGTTTAAAAAAGCGACAAATGCAACGATCGCCTCTGAGCTTAACTACAGTAATTCTCAGTTTTCCAGACTGATCCACAACACAGCCTCACATGGTGAACTTGAAAGAGCTGTTAATTCGGCTCATCAGTTAGTAAAGCTCAAAAATTTTAGAAAAATTTTAAAGGGCACCATGTTACTCAGCAGCATAATAATCACCTGTCTCATTTTGTTGTTAGCCTTTCAAAAAAATGATCCTGAACAAAAAATTCCTTCCATGAAGGATTCGTTTAAAAACCTATTCAAAGAGGACGAGGTGAGGAATTTTTACACCAAACTCCAAGACCTCCCCTCCGACTGTAATTTTCCTAGCTACAAGTATCAAGGCGAGTGGGTTTTAAACGATACTGTTCAAATCCCTTTGTTTCGAGAAAAAAATGGATTTCATATTCGAATTAGCAAGGCTGTTTTATATACCAAGTCAGCCAATACTCAGGGAACAATCATGGAGGGATATGAATTAGAGACTATGGAAATATGGTATGATTTAGAAAAAAGAGTGATTGATGAGTTTCTTGTATCTGATAGTAAAAATCAAAAACTACCCAAGTACAATAAAGATTTTTTGACCGATAAAAACTTTGTCAAATTAGCGACTTCTTCCTCTGTAATTAGACATGAGTTTAATTTTGAAGAGGCAGGAGTACAAAAAAAATCTTCCATCATCACAAGGGATATTAACTACGAATCAGATCAATTTGAAAAAATTGATCTGAAAGAACCTACTGTTAAAAAGGAATTAGAAAAAATTGCCTTTGGTCAAACTTCACGCAAACCGATTAATTGTGCACTAGCGCCTTATCCAAAAGCTGATTTCCACAAAGTTGAGGAGGGCGATCAGTTGAATTTCTCTTGTTTGTTTAATATCAAAAACTATGGCGATACAAGTAACTTGAACAGTGTATTACACAGCAAATCATTTAAATTAAAAAACCAATACATCACTGCCACCTGTAATTAATCTGCTGCTCTATTTAATAGACAAAAAGGGTGTTGAGTTGACACACTTATTAATTATAGTCATGAGCTAACAAACTATTTTGTTGTAAACGTAACAATTAAAGAGCTATCTTTAATTTAACCACTTCATAGAACAAGTTATTGGGCTTGGGAATTAACAATCAAATACAGGTATGGGTTTCAGCTTTAGCGCTTATTATGAGCACTTTATGGTTAGTAAATCACCTTCAAAAAACTCAAAACCGATGGTTGGTTAAGTTTACAGATTGGTTGCCTCCTATACTTTTTGCCTATTTGATCCCTGCCTTTGGACGTCTTATTATTCCCATTGAATCAATAATACCCTCACTGAGTTGGTTCAGTAAATCATTTTTGATTCCAGCGGCAGTTTTCAGCGTCATGGCTGGACTAAATATTCGCTCACTCAAGAGTGTTTGGCCCAAACCAATAATGTTGTTTTTATCAGGCTCGTTCATCATTGCTTCATTGCCTATTTTAATTTTAGGAGTCGCCAAGTTATTCTTTTTGGAGGTTTACCTTGATTGGCAGAGTACTGATTTGTGGAAGGGATTGGTGCCTATCGTGGGCAGTTGGATCGGGGGTTCTACCTCACAGGTTGTATTAAAAGAAATTATTGACACCCCAGATCCGCTTTTTCTATCTGTATTGTTGATCGATAATATAGCGGTCAATTTATGGACAATCCTTATGTTTCAATGGATCAAAAAGTCGGATCACATTGATAACAAATGGGGCATACAAAAAGAAAAAAACACTGAATTAAACGCCGAAGAAAAAAAAGGAGGCTGGTGGTCTACTGAACTCTTAGTCATCATAGGATATTCAATCATGTCGTATTGGCTTCCTTGGTCCTTTTTGACCATGATCCTGTGCACCAGTGTTTTAGGGGTGATAATCAGCGTGTTAGCACCCAAATGGAACACGGCCAACAGTCTCCGATGGGCCGGTTGGTTGATCATTCTAGTTATGGTCTTTTTAGGGTTTAAACTAGATTTTTCCCAATGGAACATTCCTATATCTCTAATCTCCGTAGTACTAGTTTGGTTTGTATTTCACGCATTATGGATCGGTCTACACACCTATATCTTTAGAGTACCTAGTGCCTGGTTGGCTATTACCAGCATGGCCAATCTTGGCGGTATATCCACCGCCCCGGCAGTAACCGCCGCTTATGATCAAAAATTAATGCCTCATGCTGTATTGCTCTCCATACTCAGTATGGCCACCGGAACACTTTGGGGCTTATGGACCATTTACTGGATTCAGCAACTTTTTGTCACTTTATAAACTTCTTGCATTATGAAAAACTACACGTTAATGCTACTTTTTTTACTCATTGCCCTCCAGGGTTTTGGGCAAAAATATGCTAACAATGCTGTTTCAGCTGCACATCCATTGGCAGCAGACGCAGGTGCACTTATGTACCAACAAGGAGGAAATGCATATGATGCTGCTGTAGCTACGGCATTTGCCTTGGCTGTAGTCGAACCCAGCATGAGCGGATTGGGCGGTAGACTTCAAGCTATTTACCAAACCTCTGAGGGTTTAACTCGGGGTATTGACGCCTCTACTGAGGTGCCATCAAATTATAAAAGCACCAAAGAAAAACATTCGGAAGGTTATGAAACCATCGGGATACCTGGTGTTGTAAGAGGTCTTGAAATGCTCCACTCCGGAAAAGGGGTGTTGCCTTGGAAAACACTATTAGAGCCAGCGATCAACTACGCAAAAAATGGCTATCTAATCTTACCCGGCGAGGCTGCAAGACAAGCCGCTGCCAAAAGTTCAATAGAAAAATATCCAGGCACAAAACACTACTTTTTAACCTCAGATGTCGAAACATTTACTGCAGGCTCACTGGTTGTACAAAAAGATTTAGCCCGAACTCTAGAAGTAATTGCCCGGCAGGGGGCAGATGGGTTCTACACGGGAAGAATTGCACGGACCATAGCTAGGGACATGAAAAAAAACAATCATATACTCAGCTATCAAGACCTAAGAAACTATAAAGCTTTGGATTTAAAAGTATTAGAGGGGACTTTTAGGGGCCATACAATCAAAAGTCTTTACCTTCCCTCCTATGGCGCGATAACCCTTCAAATACTCCAGATCGCCGACCATTTTGCACCACCCACAAATAACACAGAATGGACTAATCAATTAGGCCACGCTTCTGAAATTGGCTACCAACACCGACCCTTTCAACAAATCCCTGATTCACTAGCGTCCATACTATCCAGAGAAAAAGCGGCAATGTGGGCGCAAAAAGGCAAAAAACTTGCACTAAATGAATTACCGGAAAATACGACAGGCGAATCCTCAGCCACACAAGGTCATACAACCCATCTAACTACCGCCGATAAATGGGGCAACGTAGTGTCGCTCACCCAGACTCTAGGGCCTAATCTAGGTTCTAGGGTCGTTACTCCTGGACTAGGATTTTTGTATGCGGTAACATTAGGCGGATATCTCGGAGAATACAAACCAGGAGATCGCGCCCAATCACATATTTCCCCAACCCTAGTAGAAAAAGATGGCGAGATACACTTGGCACTTGGAGCTGCTGGAGGTAATAAAATTGTCATCGCCGTTGCCCAGGTAATCAGCCGATATGTAGATCAAGGATTCTCCTTAAATGAATCATTGGCTCTTCCCAGAGTTTATCCAAACGGTAATCGCTGGCAGATAGAAAACCACGATGGTATTTTCACACGTCTAGGTTCTGGGGACCAACTATGGAAAACCCCCGAATTTACTGATCAAAGAGCCTATTTCGGGAGAGTTCACGCAGTGGCCTTAGACAAAAAGACCAATAGTTGGATGGCAAGCGCAGATCCAGATTGGGAGGGCACTATTCGGCTAGTCGAATAATATGAAGAAGACAATAACCATTAGGCCTTTGGGTTAACTCACTAATCTATGAATACTATACAAGAGCAGCCATAGATAATGAGCTTTCTGGTATCGAAAAAAAACACCGCTACATTTAAGGAAGCCAAAAAATATCTTCCACCCTACAATTCAGTGTTTTTGAAATTTTCAAGGCCAACACGGTAGAGGGTACATACACCCCATTTTCTATAGCGTTGATGCTTTTCCTGGATACCTCCGCTTTAATGGAGAGTTCCTCCTGAGTATAACCCGCTGATTTTCTGAGTACTTCTAAATTATTGAGAAGCTTCTGATGGTTTTTACCCATACTTACTTCTTTTCGAATTTATCGACGGCATCCGTCAACTCTTTTTCTGTGTTAGGATAGAGGTATCCAGCAATCATAGTCCCAACACCTATCAGTGCAACAAAAGCGCCAACGCCTTTCAAAATAGCTCCTAGAAAAAAATACCCTAAGGCAAATAGTCCCGCACCCACGAAAATCGTGATGACACCACCTCTGCGGTAATCAATAGGTTCTTTTTTGCGTTCCTCAAAAATATTGAGCAACTCTTCCACCTTGGTGGGGTCATCCAAATTTTTAGCGATTTCAACTACCGCCTCCCGCTTTCCTTTAGCGTCTTTGTACTTCCATATAAACACAGCCATGGGGATGAGTAAACCGATCAACATTCCGAAAATTGGGATAATAATTCCTGGATTCATTTTATAAGATTTATAGATTAATGTAACGCAAACGTAACATTATTTTATATGAGAAGCAAACGTTACATAAAAATTTTATGCGCCTAGGCATGTTGATCCCCCAACACCACCTCTTTTTCAAGGTAGAATCGGGCAAACAGTTCTTCGCTATACCAGTTGTTTTTCCGCGCCAGTTGAATCACCTTTTTATGGGCTTCATGCTGATAGGCATACCGCTTTACGCTGTCTATACTGGCCCAAACACTGATGGTTGCTTGGTAAATCAGGGGTGATTCGCCGATGCCAACTGCGT
>JBEAQS010000070.1:0-11227 GCA_041163765.1 Bacteroidota bacterium
CCACCCATGGCGTGTAGGTTGATCAAACGCGCTAGGTTAATCAGGGACATAAACGGTTCGGACTTGTTTTGATCACCCGTAGCCACATCGATCACCACCTTATACTCCAAGGTAGGATCTGGTTTTTCCGTAGCGTGTGGCGCATCAAAGATGCCGCCAAATCCCTGAACTATAGGGAATATCGGTTCAGGTGAGGTGTTTTGTGCCCATAGGCACGTAGTTGCCAATAAAGTGAGGGTCCAGGCCAATGCTTTTTTCATCGAACAGTCGTTTTAGGGGTGAATGAAGAATAGGTGCTATAAAACAGTGCAGAGCCCACCAAAACCAAACAGGCTTGTGTGGTTTTGATGACAAGTGGGAATTGAAAATTCCACTGCTCAGGGTCGGTGTGTTTGCTCCAGATCCCGATCAAGGCCCAGATAACAGCGACCCCATAGGCAGGGTTCTTGAACTTGATCAAGGAAGCACTAGCGATGAGTGCTCCTACTAAAAGAATACCGGAAGTCCATTGAGGCTCAGAAATTCCCCATCCAGAGAATTGCAGGGAAACCAAGAGTGCCGTAGCGTTGGCTATGGTGGCTACCGTGATCCAGCCAAAGTAAAGCCCCGTGGCGCTTTGGCGCAACAGGTGTTGGATGCGGGGGCCTTGAGGCCCCCGCATCCCTAGTTGGGCCATGCGGATCAACGAATATAAAATCAAAAGCATAATCCCCATGGAGAGCCCGATCAACAAGTGGTGCCAGGCCAGAATCCAGAGCACATTGGCCGCAAAATTAATGACCAACCAACGGCTGTGTGCTTGGGTGACAGCTCCTGCTTCCCCCGTGATTTGATCTGGACGTTGGATCCAAAAAGCGACGACATAAGCCAACAGCAAGGTGTAAATCAATCCCCAGATGGAAAAGGTCGCTCCAGTCGGGGTAAATAAATTAGGGAGTCTATCTGAGGCTTCTCCCGTGGTAATCCCCCCTAAAGGCAACGCATTGGCCAGGTAATTCATCAGCAAAACCGAGATAAATGACACTGAAATCAATAGGGGTAAACGGAAATTTTTCATGGTTTAAAGCCCGTTGGTTACACCGTTTTAAATTAATTAATTCTTTACTTTGACATACACAATGTACCCCTATTTTATGAAAACTCACTTTTTCTTTTGGGCAAGTTTATCGGTGGTATTGATCGGATGCGCGCAAGAATCCTCCTCAAAGGAGTACCAAGTCGACTGTGGCGACCAAGCTTTGGTGGGCAGACTTGCCATCAAAGGGATCTGTATGAATTACGTCATCGAAGTGATTTCAGGGGACTTTGATCCAACAAAAGTAATGGCCCAGTGGACTGACCCTGGGACCCAGGAAGTGTACACCCAGGCATTTGCCTTAGGGAGCGTCTGCGATTTTCCAGAAAATCTTCAGGAAGGAGACACCTTTTCGTTTGTTTTTACCCCGAATCAACCGGGAAACTGTGCCGTTTGTCTGGCCTACAGACCCGTACCTGAAGTAACTCAGACGATTGCCGTTTGTTCTAAAAATTGATCAGTTGATTCTGATTTTTAGTACATTGAGGGAAAATCAACACTATGTCTCGCAGAACTTTCCTAAAACAAGCGGTAGCTGGCGGAACTGGAATTGCCTTAATGGGCTGTAAATCCGACGCTTTAACTGATATCCCTAGTCAAACAGGTGCTTTTCCCAGAATCATATCGACCTGGCAGCACGGGTTAGCGGCCAATGACGCCGCTTGGAAAACCCTACAATCCGGGGGGACAGGCTTGGATGCTGTGGAGGCAGGCGTTCGGGTACCGGAAGCGGATCCAGAAGTGCGCTCTGTAGGCTACGGCGGATATCCGGACCGCGAAGGCATCGTAACTTTAGACGCTTGCATCATGGATGCCCAAAGCCGGTGTGGTTCTGTCGCTTTTCTCAGAGACATCAAACACCCGATTTCGGTGGCCCGACGGGTGATGGAAAAAACCCCGCACATCATGCTCTGTGGTGATGGGGCGCTGGAATTTGCGTTGGAGCAGGGATTTGAACGAGAAAATCTGTTGACAGAAGCATCTCGACAGGACTGGGAAAAATGGAAAGAGACTTCAGAATACCGCCCGGTGATCAATATAGAAAATCACGACACCATCAGTATGCTGCTGATCGATGAGCAACAAAATTTATATGCAGCCTGCACCACCAGTGGAGCCGCGTGGAAAATGCACGGGCGCATCGGGGACTCCCCCATCATCGGCGCAGGTTTATTTCTGGACAACGAAGTAGGTGCTGCAGCAGCCACTGGTCTGGGTGAAGCAGTCATTCGAACCGCGGGAAGTGCGATGATTGTCGAGGCTATGCGCCACGGAATGTCCCCTGATGAAGCTTGCCGGATGGTGGTTGAACGAATTTCAAACCTGCATAAAAACGACCCGGATTGGGAAAATCTTCAGGTTGGATTTATCGCCCTCAACAAGCGCGGAGTTTATGGAAGTTATAGCCTCAGACCTGGATTTGACTTTGCAGTAACGGACCAGACCACACCCAGCAACATGGTTAAAGCCCCCTATGCCCTAGGGTAAGGATGGGGACCACTGCGCCCTGGTCAATCCGAAAATCATTCGATCTCCTCGAACTCCTACAGGTAGTGCCCCGAGCTTTGTCACGGCTTTTTGGGAGCGAAAATTTTGGTCGTACACGTAAAAGAGGACCTGGTCAACCTGCTGAAAAGCATGGTCCAACTGGGCTTTTTTTACGGCTGAATTAACTCCACTACCCCACAAGGATGGATCAAAAAAAGTATATCCGATCGCTACTGAGCGGTTTTGAGGGTTAAATTCATAAAAACGAGTACTGCCCACAATCTCCTGAGTTTGTTGGGAAACCACCACATAAAACCCCCATCCCTGATCCATCCCTTGATCAAAAAAACGCTGAAACTCCTCGAGATCACCCCTGTGTTTATCGCTGTGCTGTGCCCAGATTACTGGATTTTTTCCCAAAGCGTACAAAGAAGCAAAATCGGAGGATAAAGCTGGTCTAATCAGCCAATGTTCGGCATCTAAGGCCTGAGAGAAATGCGTTTTATCCATTTTTTTGCGCCAGAAAATGGGCCAGCACCCCATTGGTCCAACCGAAGCCATCTTGAACGGGATATTCTCCTCCGCCAGAGGGCAGGTCAATGGCTACCACATTGTACTTTTCCATCATTTTACCTGTTTGCTCAAATACACGCTCATTTAAAGCTACCCAACGATCCCGTATCAAATCAGCCAATTTTTGGTGTCCGTACTTGTTGAGCCCCAAAACAGTCATGTACTGTAAAGGCGCCCAACCATTTGGGGCATCCCATTGCTGCCCTGTGGTTAGGCTGGTAGAAACCACACCCCCAGGCTGTAGGAAGTGGGCTTCAATGAAGGCAGCTGATCGATCCGCTTGCTCTTGGCTAGCGACTCCCAAAGCCAAGGGAAATACTCCCGCTAAGGAAGGTACCGAAGTGTGTTGCCCACTAGGCACATAAATATCGGAAAAGTATCCGATCTCCGGATTCCAAAACAATTGCTGAATCGCCTCTTTTCGCTGCTGAGCCAGTTTGTTCCAATACTCGAATTGGGTACTCCCTGTTCGGCGATGCATAGCAGCTATGCTTTGTTCCAGATGAAACAGCAAACACTGCAAGTCCACAGGCGCAATATCTGCAGCCCGAATAGTCGCTAATCGATTGGGATCTTCAAACCACCGGGCGGAAAAATCCCATCCTGAAGCGCAAGCCGCCCGAACGTGGCGGTAGAATTCTGTTGGAATTGGGGCGGATTGAGCGTCGTGCAGGTCCGTGGCATACATTTCCGGACGTGGTCCACTCAAGCGATCAAAATACTTGTTCAGCCTGAAACCTGTTAACTCATCCACCTCCGTCATCCAAAATGAATGCTCTTTTTCCAGTTGCGGCAGATAGGTATCCCCCACCTGATCTCCGTAAACGGAAGCCAGTAGTTCCACCATCATAGAAAAAAAGGGAGGTTGTGAACGACCTAAAAAATAGGTGCGGTTTCCGTTGGGGATAAACCCAAAACGATCGATCATCCAAGCAAAATTATCGACCATCGATCGAATCACCTCGTAGAGTCCATGAGCCTTCAGTCCGAGCTGAGTAAAATAACTGTCCCAGTAGTAGATCTCATTAAACCGACCACCTGGCACAATATAACTATAGGGCAACGGCACCAGTGAACTGCCTTCAACCCCTTGATCCGAGTCGCGAAGCAACAGCGGCCACAATCGCTTTAAATGAGCTGTGACTCCTTGGGAGACGTCACTTTCAAATCCTGAGGCAGGGGTAGGTTGAAACGCAAAATGGGTATCAAAAAAAGATTTTAAATCAAAACCTGGGCGTTCTTTTTGTTCCTGATAAGCGCGGTTAATCACTTCAGGGGCATACCGGGGTTGTGCGTCGGATATGGATTTGCCATCAGACCAAATACCGCTCATGTGCAAATCGACAAAAAGCGCTCCAAAAACCTGTTCTACAGGGAGGTAATTCATACTAGGTGTGTTCTTGAGTCCATCGGCGCAATAATACCAGTGCGCCAAGGAGCAAAGCCATCGGCAATAAGGTATAGCTAAATGCTTCAGAGGCCCCTACATGTTTAAACAAAAGTCCGATTAACCGAGATCCTAAGGTGCCTCCAATGGCCGAAAAAATAATGATCAATCCAGACATAGCACTATGGCTGTGTTTGGGCAAAGCGCTCAATACCACCGAATTTAATAACGGATAAATCGGTGCTATAAACAAGCCAACTATGGGAAAAGCATAGCCCAACAAGGGTATATCGCTTAAGGTAGTCACCCCATCGATCTTTGAGTCTACGGCCAGGGGCAGCACCCAGTACACCATGGCCATAGCCGCGGCCAAGCACCCCAAAAGCACCCAAAACCATGAAATATATCGGGTCAACACACCCGCAGCTATGCGGCCCACACCCAAGGATACGGCCAAGATACTCGCCATCATGATCGCTAGATTTTCTGGAAGCGCCAACACCCGGTCATTAAACGTCGGCAACCAAGTCATGATCCCTTGTTCAATCATCACAAATAAAAAGGCCGAGGCCACAAAAACCAACACCAAAGGTTTAACCAATAGCCGAAACATGGCGGCAAAGTCCTCCCCCAGCCCAGCGGAATCACTCGAAGCTACTGCTGTTATGGCCATTGGTGCCCGCCATAAAAAGACAAATGAAAGAGCTGACAAACCAGCCAACACCCAATATACACGCAACCAGGAATCCGGGTCTGTTCCCGTGTTAAAGGCGGGGAATAAAAAGTACGCCAGGGCGATACCAAACATAAAGACCCCCTCTATATTGCTCATCAAAGCATTGTGCTCTTGTTGGTTGGCCGTTACCAACCCAATACTGGCATATACCGATACTTTGATCAAAGCAAAAGAAGCACCTACTGCGGCAAATAAGGCCTTGGCCCACCAAAAAGAATTGCCAAAATACATGCCCAAACAGGCAAGTGTCACCAAACCCAAGGAAAACAACATGGCTTTTTTATAGCCGATTCGAGGCAGAAAAGACGCCACCAGAAAAGAGACTATCGCGATGGGCATATCCTTAAACAATTCCAAGGTACTCGCAGCCACCTCATCCACTCCGTATACATTTTGGGACTTGAGGATAACAATACCCACAGAATTTAGCAGGATAGCAAACACAAAATAATTGATGAAAAGTGCCGCCTTAAACGCTTGGTTGTTCATAGTAAATAGATGCTAACGATTAAATTTTAGGTTGACCTCCCTCAACTAGGTGATCAAATTACCTTGATCATCCCATTCTGCCTGGGTATTTCTCTTGGAAACATCTAAAAAATGGGGCATCCATTCTTCGGGATAGGAAAGACCGTGTTCCTCGAGGACTTCCTGAGGAACACCATCCCATACATTGGGCTGGTTCCCTTGATATCCCAACTCAGCAATACCCACCGCAGAAGTGTAGTAGCTCGTGACCACCAAGTTGCGCAGCGTAGCAAAAAACGAAACCTCTTGACGCTGCACCTGAACCTCGGGGTCTGGATAGGCGATTGAGGTCAACACCTCGTGTTGTTGGTCCTCAGTCAGGGAGATAAATTGAGTGCCGTACTCTTTGCGGCACCTGTGATCTAGCCCCATCAACCCTCCGCGCAGCGGTGACTGAAAACCGGGGTATTCCTTGACCATAAACTCGATAAACTCCAGGGTACCTGCTTGATCTATATCTCCGTGCTCGTTGGCGGGCATGATCAAATGGGCAAGTCGGTGAATGGTTTTTTGTTCGTGTTCATTAAAAAACACCTCAGCCAGCAAGCGACTGTCGTGTTCCATTTCTTTGGGTGTCCTTCCGTATTGGTGGTCCCACACCTTTTGGGCCAATACCTCTTTGTCCTCGCCCACACAGGATTCGAGGGCCAAGGCGCCTACCATAGCTGAACCCATCAATAGGGATTGTATGCTCTGTCTTCTATCCATGGCTTAGATGTTTTGTTTTTTTAATGCTTCAACAATATAGTCTGAGGTGCGCCAAGCCAAGGCCAATATGGTCCAGGTCGGGTTTTTATCCGCTTGAGACACAAACGGACCGCCGTCGACAATAAACACATTGTCCACCTCGTGCATCTGCTCGAATCGGTTGACCACGGATGTTTTGGGGTCATCACCCATTCGGGTAGTTCCTACTTCGTGGATGATGCGCCCAGGGGTGTGCAGTCCGTAGTTTTTGTCAGCACCTGGTTTTTCTCCCAAGACCACACCCCCCATATTTTCGATAATCTGTTCAAAAGTATCGTGCATGTGTTTAGCTTGCTTGCGTTCGTGATCACTCCATTTGTAGTGGAAACGCAAAACAGGAATACCAAACTCATCGACCACATTGGGGTCAATGGCGCAGTAATTATCGCGAAGTGCGATGGATTCGCCGCGACCAGACATCCCTACTACAGCCCCGTAATACTGACGGACCTCTTCGCGGATTTTAGGCCCATATCCCCCCACAGGCAGTCCCAAATACTCATTGAGGTAGTTGTGATTAAAGCCAAAACCGTAGGAGGGCATACCCAATCCACCCCAAACTTCAATGTGATACCCCCGGGGGAAATCAAGCTGTTTGTTGTCCAACCACCAAGGCGAATACAGGTGTAATCCTCCCACGCCGTCTTCGTTATAAATTTTTCGATTCATCAACTTGGGGACAAATCCCATGCGGTCGGCCCCAGTAGAATCGTGCAAATATCTACCCACCGTATCGCTGGAATTCCCCAATCCGTTGGGGTGTTGGGGGCTTTTTGAATTCAGCAAGATCCGCGCTGAACTACAGGCAGACGCAGCAAGCACAACCACTTTGGCTTTGATGCGGTATTCTTGTCTGTCCTCTTTATTGATGTACAGCACTCCAGTAGCGCGTCCTTCATCGTCGGTGGTCACCTCGCGGACCATAGCGTTCATGTACAAGTCCACCCGACCTGTATTTTTGTGGGCGGGGATCACCAAACACGAACTCGAGGAAAAATCCGCATAAATCTGGCAGGATCGGTTGCATTGATTGCAGTAGTAACAGACTCCTCTTTCCTGGTTGATGCGCTTCGTCACAATAGAAAGTCTGGAAGGTATCACCTTGACTCCCGCTTTTTCGGCCCCTATTTTGTAGTACAATTCGTGTAAACGCGGTTTGGGTGGTGGCAAAAAGAAACCATCAGGTTCGTTGTGCAATCCCTCCTTAGTCCCAAAAACACCGATCAATTTGTCGACTTTATCGTAGTAGGGCTTGATGTCTTCATAGCCGATGGGCCAGTTTTCGCCGAGTCCATCTTTATTTTTGGACTTAAAGTCCTCAGGGCCAAAACGCAAAGATATGCGGCCCCAGTGGTTGGTTCTCCCCCCCATCATTCGGGCGCGGAACCAATCAAACTTAGTATCCCCCTCTTGGGTATAGGGCTCCCCTTCTATTTCCCAGCCTCCGTACAAGGCATCAAAATCGCCAAAAGCCCGCTGGGTGCTGGCACCGCGTCGGGGTGATTCATACGGCCATTTAAATTGGGTTTGTTGGGCTGGATCTGCTGGATCGAAATAGGGGCCCGCTTCCACAACAGCCACGTTTAATCCCGATTCAGAGAGCACTTTGGTGGCCATTCCTCCGCCAGCTCCAGAGCCGACGATAACCACGTCATAGGTTTTTGATTGGTCAATGATTTGCATCTTTGTAGTATATTGCTACCGCTTAGGTGATTCGACCCTTAAAGTATCTATTTTTCATTGAGTAACCAAAAAATGTCATGACAGAAATTATCAGAAAATCCAATGGGCAGATCGTCGTTAAAGGAACAGTAACGCTCACCGACGAGCACGGGACTGAAATAGAACACGGGCCTAGATTTACGCTTTGCGGTTGTGGAAAAACGGGAACACCCCCATTTTGCAACGGAGCACACAACAGTTAACTGCTCAAAATTTCGTATCTTTAAAGAATGCGCCTAACTGTTTCGTTCGCTCGATTAGTCAGTGCTTTGCTGCTGCTGGGGATCTTTTTGACCCCCATGGTTGTGCAATGGCATCACGGCTTTGAAGCACAGCACGAAGTCAAATGCGAACAGGCAGACCACCATTTTCACCAAGCCAAACCTAAATGCTGGGTATACCACATGCGTTTGGCCCCCATGCAGCTCCAAGTTCCCATGGTATTCCAACCGTGGATTCCTGTAGCTACCCACGAAAAAAGCAATTTTTACGCCTCGTATCAGGCTTCTTTTTACCAACCTCAAAATCCATTGCGCGCGCCCCCTTCGGGTTTGATCTAGTCTTCACTGAATTATCGATCAATTAAAGCGCTATGCGAATCCTTATTTTTTTCTGCGCCTTAGGCATGAGTCTATGGGGCTACAGTCAATCGACCTACCACACCCTCAAGGGCAGGGTTTTGGACCTAACGGACCAAAACCCGATGTCTGGAGCTGCTGTGCAGTTACTCGGCACCGATAAGGCAGCAACGACCGATCTCGAGGGTCGGTTTTTGATGGTGGATATTGCGCCTGGCACATACCGAGTGCGCATCATTCACCCGTTTTGTGAGCCCCTAGAGACCGCGGTTGACCTAACCAAAAATATAGAGCAGGAGTTCTATATCGAGCACCACATCCACCTGCTGGACGAGGTGATGGTTCAAGCCGCTGTACTCAATGATCCCAATGCGGGTAACAGTGCGCAAAAAATCCAAGGCGCACAGATCGAACGCGCCCAAGGAGGTAGTCTGGGTGACCTGATCAGCCAGATAAGCGGCGTGAGCAGTCTAAAAACGGGGAACAATGTGGTCAAACCCATCATTCACGGACTGCACAGTTCTCGTGTCGCTATGATGCTCAACGGAGTGCGTATTCAAGATCAGGAATGGGGTGCGGAACACGCGCCTATGGTCGACTTGAGTGCGCTATCTGCCGTCACTGTAGTCAAGGGTGCACAGGCCCTAAGGTACTCCGGTGATGCATTGGGCGGGGTGGTCATTGCTCAATCCACGCGTCCTGTACACCAAGACACCTTGTGGGGAAAAGTACAAGCGTCCTACCAAGACAATGGACGGGGGTATCAAAGCAGTCTTCAACTCAACCGCAGCCGCGCTAGCGGGTGGTTCTCGAACCTAACGGCTGGATACCAAAAACAAGGAGATCTCCAGGCGCCTGATTACCTGTTGACCAACACCGCTATGGAGCAAAAAAGCTGGAGCGGACAATGGGGGTTGAAAAAAACTGACTTTGGATTCTCGGCTTATGGTTCTTGGATCGGAAGTGACCTGGGAATATTGGCCGCATCCCATCTTTCTGGGGCAGAGGATCAATTCAGGGCCTTAAGCGCACAAAAACCTTTGATCATCCGCGAGTTTGACTATATCATCGATGCGCCGCGTCAAGCAGTCGGTCACGGTCTAGCCAGAATTGATGGCTACTATCGCCATGCGATTTGGGGTACGATATCCGGTCAAATCGACTACCAATTCAACCAGCGCAAAGAGTTCGATGTGCGCAGAGGATCCCTTAAAGGAACTCCCGCTCTTGACTTGACATTGCAGAGTTTTAACGCCAACCTGCACGTCAAAAAAACAAACCAAAAACAGACGACCATGGAATACGGTTTGGTGGCCGGCCACCAATCCAATGAATCAAATCCCGGAACTGGGGTGAAGCGGTTAATTCCCGACTATCAATCCCAACACTACGCCGGATATTTATTGGGCTCCCAGCCATTAAGCGACCGATGGATCCTCGATACGGGGGTTCGACTCGACCACCAGGCCATTAAAGGATACAAGTACTACCGGACTGGTTTTTGGGAAGATCGTCACTACGAGGAGGACTTTAGCGACTGGGTAGTGTGGAAAGAAGACCAGCAAATGCTAACCCGACCACAACTCAACTATACTACTTGGTCTGGAAGTTTAGGGCTACATCGAGATGCAGGACGGGGTTGGGAACAATACCTGAACATCTCTCGAGCGAGCAGAGCACCCAATCCAGCCGAACTCTTCAGTGAAGGCCTGCACCATTCTGCAGCGAGTATAGAGTTAGGTGACATTCGGTTTAATCCTGAAATAGCCCACAAAATAAGTGTGACTTGGACCAAAAAAACAGGAAAAACCTCGTTTGACATCCACCCCTACGCTCAGTGGATCGATGGATTTATGCTGTTGGTGCCCACAGGAGCCATGCAGACCATCCGGGGACATTTTCAAGTGTGGGAGTATCGACAAACCAAGGCCTCTATTTGGGGGATAGACCTAGATGCAGGGCATCAATGGAACAACCACTGGCACTCTACGCACCAAGTTTCTTGGCTGCATGGAACCGACACCTCCCGGGACGAACCCTTGATGTTGATGCCTCCCCCGACAACTACCCACCAACTAGTGTGGAACAAAGGGGTATGGTCGTGGAATTTGGAGTACCAATGGACCGCCGAGCAAACCAGGTTCCCCAGCTACAACATAGCCGTTTTTATCCCCACAGAAAACAGCACGGTTGACGTGGACTTATCCACGCCGCCCAGCGCCTATGGACTGTGGCATACCCGATTGGAATACCAAGTCACTACCCCTGGAAAAATCCAGCCAAAAATTGGATTATCCCTCCGCAATGCAACAAACTTAAATTACCGGAACTACCTGAATCGCCTGCGTTTTTACGCGGATGACTTGGGGCGTTCCATTCAACTTTACACCATT
>JBEAQS010000071.1:0-9322 GCA_041163765.1 Bacteroidota bacterium
CAAACCTAAAGTCTCGAAGTAACCTCCGTAAGTAGCTGAGTTGAAGGCATATGGAGCATCAGCACCGTATACAGGAGCGGTCGGGTTGTACAAAGTAGCGTATCGCAAAGCTTCGTTGAAACCGTTCTGTTGATCTCTCTTAGTGTACGAGGTAGTAAAGTCAATTTTCAATTTGTCGTTCAAAGTTCTAGTAGAGAAGTTTAAACGAGTGTTGAATTGCTCAAAACCTGAATTTAACAAGATACCTTCTACATCTCTGTAGTTGGTAGAGATTCGGTAGTTAGTGTCTCCAGCACCACCTTGAACAGCGATGTTGTGCACTTTAGTTTGTCCTTGACGAGTAACTTCATCAATCCAATCTGTTTTAGATCCTAGATCACGACCACCCGCAGCGATAAACTCGTCTGGAGACATTAGGTCGATTTGATTTAAGATATCAGCAGTAGTGAACTGAGCGTTGTAGTTGAATTTAGGCTTGCCTTGAACCCCAGCACCAGATTTAGTGGTCACCAAGATTACACCGCTAGATCCACGAGAACCGTAGATAGCAGCAGCAGAAGCATCTTTCAACACGTTGATAGAAGCGATATCAGAAGGGTCGACGTTGGCTAGAGATGCACCAATAACTCCGTCGATTACAACAAGTGGAGAAGAGTTTGCACCGATGGTAGACAAACCTCTCAAACGGATAGTAGCTCCTGAGTTAGGGTTACCACCTTTGTTGTAGATCTGAAGACCAGCAACTTTTCCTTGAAGTAATTGAGACGCGTCGTTTACGTTTCCTTTGTTAAAGTCTTTCTCGCTGACAGCTACCACCGCTGAGGTGATTTCTTTTTCTCTTTGAGAACCATAACCGGTCAACACAACTTCGTCCAATTCATTTCCTGGGATAAGTACCACGTTGATGGTGTCTGAACTTCCTACTGTTACTTCTTGTCCGGTGTAACCAACAAAAGAGAAGAGAAGTACATCACCGGCTTTTGCAGAGATAGAATAATTTCCATCAAAGTCAGCCGAAGTACCAACTGAAGTACCTTTAATAACCACTGTAGCACCTGGCAGAGGGCCATTTGCATCAGAAACGTTACCGGATACTGTCTGCGCTCCTACCAATCCGAAGCACAAAAGTGCGCCGACAAGCAGAAAGCTTTTAAGTAGCGTAATTTTCATAAATGTTAATTTAGTTTAGTTAATTTTTAGTTTTTAGGTTTTTTTAACACTTGTAAAAAACAACATGCGCCTCGAATCATATCTGCCGTGTTGCTGGAGGTAATGGTGCAATTTTATCAACAACGATAAGGCTTCAACGGTTTTTGGACACGCTGCATTTATATCAAATGCTATGCAATTATAATCAAAAAAAAGCACGCTTTCAATATTTGCCGCCAAAATGAGGGTGAAAATTTCACTCTTTTGCGAGAAAATAATACAGTCAATCTGCTTGGAGTACTTGCAAATACTAAAAATATTGAATCTGCTATTTGCCAAATACGAAAAATCAACCCTAAGATTTTAAACATAATACCACATGAGTGTTAAATATTTCTAAAAATCCTGTGTTTTATCCAATAAAATAGGGAAATAAAGTCGATTTAACACCCTAAATAC
The DNA here is from genome assembly GCA_041163765.1 of Bacteroidota bacterium. Lineage (GTDB taxonomy): Bacteria > Bacteroidota > Bacteroidia > Flavobacteriales > Flavobacteriaceae > MAG-120531. The sequence goes on from JBEAQS010000071.1 coordinate 1,609, forward strand.
AACACCGAAATCGTTATCGATTCCTTGAGGTTATCAACAATCGCCTTGTATGTGCTTAATCAATAGGTTTGTCGCTGATTTTAAGCGGCTAATGCTTTATATTCGCACCGATCAAATCTTGGTATTTTTGGCAAAAAAGTATACACTTAAGGATCTGGCTCTAGAGCTTAATCTATCCATCTCTACGGTTTCAAAGGCCCTGAACAACAGTCCTGAGATCAGTGAGGATACACAGAAGAAGGTGTTGGCACTAGCCCAATTATACCATTACAGGCCCAACAGTACTGCCTTGCGGCTCAGAGAGAGTCGCAGCAACCACATCGGAGTAGTATTGCCTGATTTGGTACATCATTTCTTTACTACGGTATTTAAAGGCATCGAGGAGTATGCCAATGCACGGGGCTTTAATGTCAGTGTTTGTTTTTCCGATGACAGCAACCAAAAAGAAATGGACGCAATTAATTTGCTCTTGGACAGCGGGGTTGATGGAATCATCCTCTCTTTAGCTGGTCAAACTCAGCAATTAGCCGCTTGGTCACACTTGCAAGAAGTGGCCGCCCAAGGAACACCTTTGGTGATGTTTGACCGGGTTACCGATCATGTTCCTGGTGATCAAGTGATGATCGACGATGTGCACAGTGCTTATAAAGCCACGCAAAGATTGATTGAGATGGGTCGTACAAGGATCGCTTTACTCACTACAGAATCCTATTTAAGTGTCAATCAAGACCGACAGAGTGGATACATTAAAGCATTAAATGAAAGCAATTTAACCTACGAGGCACAACGGGTATTGGCACTTCCCAAATCAGATGTAGATCCAGCTTCTCTGAAAACGTTTTTTGCTGAATGCCCAGTAGATGCAGTTCTCTGTGTCAATGAACTCATTGCCGTTCAAGCCATGCATGTGGTTGCTGACTTGGGAAAACGCATACCTGAAGACGTAGCGTTTATCGGGTATAACAACGGAATGCTTTCCAAGTATTCCTATCCCAGTTTAACGGTAGTGGACCAACAAGGATACCTCATGGGAGAAAAGTCAGCCGAGGTGCTGATCGATAAAATATGCCACAAGACCCCTTTGGATATCAACAAATACGTAATACCCACCACATTGGTAGAGCGAAATTCTACCCCGAATACCTAAAATAAGCATGAAAAAAGGAATGATTTTTGACCTAGATGGGGTCATCGTCGATACAGCTAAATACCACTATTTGGCGTGGAAGAAAATGGCTGCTCAGTTTGGATATGATTTTACTGAGGAAGAAAATGAAGCGTTTAAAGGGGTGAGCAGGGCCCGTTGTATGGAGCTGTTGCTTGAAATGGCCCAGGTTGAGGCTACTGAGGAGCAAATTAATGAATGGTTGTCTCAAAAAAACCAAGATTACTTGGCCTACATAGAACAGATGGACCAGGAGGAGATATTACCTGGAGTTTTGACCGCTTTATCCTTCTTTAAATCACGGCAAATCCCCATGGCTTTGGGATCGGCGAGCAAAAATGCGCGACCTATTTTGGAAAAGGTAGGTCTTTTGTCTTATTTTGACGCCATAGTAGATGGCAACGATGTATCTGCAGCAAAACCCGATCCTGAAGTTTTTTTGGTCGCCGCCCGACAATTGGGGCTGGCTCCAGAACAATGTGTGGTTTTTGAGGATTCAACCGCAGGTATTGAAGCAGCTCAGCGGGCTGACATGGGTACAGTAGGTATTGGCCATCCCGACAGTTTGGGAAAAGCTGATGTTGTTTTTGCCCAGTTTACAGACATGGATGAAACTTTTTTAAACGGATTATTGACAGCATAATATGAATCAAGATTACATCAAAGCAGATGCCTGGAAAATTATAGAAGAAGGCTTTAGCGCCGATCAGGTTAAGTCATCAGAGAGTTTATTCAGCATTGGAAACGGTGCCATGGGCCAACGCGCCAACTTTGAAGAGCACTACTCAGGACCTACTTTTCAAGGCAGCTATATCGGAGGTGTGTATTATCCAGATAAAACACGAGTAGGCTGGTGGAAAAACGGATATCCCGAGTATTTTGCCAAAGTGCTCAATGCGCCCAGTTGGATTGGTATCGATGTGTACGTGAACGGAACTCGTCTCGATTTGAACCAGTGTACCAGCGTGCGCTCTTTTCGCAGAGAACTCGATATGGAGCACGGAGTATATACCCGAAGTTTTGAAGCGGAACTGGCGGATGGGCTCCAGGTCAAAGTTACGTCCGTGCGTTTCTTAAGTATGAAAGTGGATGAGCTCGGGGCTATTCGCTACAGCGTGACACCGCTGAATCAGGATGCTGATGTACGGATGACGCCTTATTTGGATAGTTCAATTACCAACCACGATTCCAACTGGGACGATGCTTTTTGGAACACCACCGAAGTTCACGTGGCTCAAGACCAAGCATTTATATTAGCGCAAACCAACAAAACCAATTTCAAGACCTGTACGTTTATGGGGGTTGGGCTTTACCTGGATGGTAAAAAAGTGGTGTCTTCAGGGACATCGGATCAACAAGAAAAATGGGCTGGCATTACGTATAGCCAGCACGTAGCTCAAGGATCCGTATTGACTTTGGAGAAGTTTGGGGGGTATGTGGTTGAAAAATTCCATAACCGTTCAGCCCTTGAGGTGGCACAGGATGTGGTTTCTGAGGCATTGGCTACAGGTTTTGACCAGTATTTAAACTGGCAACATCAAGCTTGGGAAACTATTTGGTCGACCAGTGATATCACCATCGAAGGAGATGTAAAAGCGCAACAAGGAATTCGTTTTAATGTATTTCAGCTCAACCAAACCTATTCCGGTAAAAACCCTCAGCTCAACATAGGACCCAAAGGATTTACCGGAGAAAAGTACGGCGGCAGTACCTATTGGGATACCGAAGCCTACTGTATTCCATTTTACATGGCAACCAAAAATCAGCGCGTCGCAAGAAACCTGTTGCAATACCGCTACAATCAGTTGGATCGGGCCATTGAAAATGCGCAAAAGCTCGGATTTAAAGATGGGGCAGCGCTCTATCCAATGGTGACCATGAATGGGGAGGAGTGCCACAACGAGTGGGAGATTACCTTTGAGGAGATACACCGCAATGCGGCTATTGCCTTTGCCATTTTTAATTACTACCGATATACAGGAGACTACAGCTACATTCCAGAAATGGGATTAGAAGTGTTGATCGGCATTGCGCGATTCTGGCACCAACGGGCTACGTTCTCTAAACACAAAAACGCTTATGTGATTTTGGGGGTAACCGGTCCCAATGAATACGAAAACAACGTAAATAACAACTGGTACACCAATTATGCGGCCAAATGGTGTATTGAGTATGCATCGGAACAGATCACCAAGGTAAAAGAGGGATATCCAGATGATTACGCCCGAATCAAAGGGATTACCAAAGTAGATCGATACGAAGTAGATGCTTGGCTCAAAGTGGCCAAAAACATGTACTTCCCATACGATAAAGACCTCGATGTTTTCTTGCAGAATGACGGCTTCTTGGATAAGGAATTAATACCAGTCTCTGAATTGCCAAAATCCCAAAGACCGATTAACCAGAGATGGAGTTGGGACCGTATTTTGCGCTCAGTGTATATCAAACAGGCCGACGTACTGCAAGGGTTCTACTTCTTTGAGGATCATTTTGACCAAGCTACGCTCGCCCGTCATTTCGATTTTTACGAACCTTTTACCGTTCATGAATCGTCGCTTTCTCCCTGTGTTCACGCTATTCAAGCGGCCAAATTGGGTCGTATGGAACAAGCCTACCAGTTTTATTTGAGAACTTCTCGATTGGATTTAGATGACTACAATAAAGAGGTAGAAGAAGGCTTGCACATCACTTCCATGGCGGGGACTTGGATGAGTATTGTAGAAGGTTTTGCCGGTTTGCGTATTGTGGATGACAAACTTTCCTTTCACCCGCAGATTCCTGAACAGTGGGGGTCATATTCGTTTAAAATCAACTTTAGAAATAGAATTCTGAAAGTGGACATTTCAAAAGCACAGGTGGCTTTTACGCTCTCAGGAGACACCGAGATGTCTATCCGAATGTTGGGAAAACGCGTGGTGTTATCGCCTGACCAAACTACGATTCATCCTTTGTCCTAAATGAAAAAAATTGTGTTGGCCGTCCTGGGATTGGCCGTCTTAGCTTGTCAAAAAATGAAGAAAGAAGAAACCACTGCCCTAGGGTTGCCTGAGATGTCGCGGGAAATTATGGCAAAATCAGTGATTTATGAGGCCAATATACGTCAATATTCCCCCGAGGGGAGTTTTAACGCATTTGCCCAGGACCTGCCAGAGCTCAAAAAACTAGGTGTGGACATTATTTGGCTGATGCCGGTGTACCCCATTTCCACCACCAACAGCAAAGGAAGTTTGGGATCGTATTACGCGGTGTCGGATTACACAGGGGTCAACCCGGAGTTTGGCACATTGACGGATCTAAAAGCATTGATCAACCAGGCGCACGAGTTGGGCATGTATGTGATTTTGGACTGGGTACCCAACCACACGGGCTGGGATCACCATTGGCTGAAAAGTCATCCGGAATGGTATACGCAGAACGAGCAGGGCCAGCCCACGCATCCCGTAGGTACCGACTGGACAGATACCGCCGATTTGAACTATGACAGCGCTGAGATGCGCGCTCAAATGGTCAAAGACATGCAGTATTGGATCACCGAGGCCAACATCGACGGTTTTCGATGTGATATGGCCGGGATGGTTCCTGTCGATTTCTGGGCATCGACGATCCCTGCCCTCCGCGCCATGAAACCGATCGTGATGTTGGCCGAAGCCTGGGAGCCCGCTTTGATCGAGGCGGGATTTGATATGGCCTACGGCTGGGAAACCCACCACATCTCCAACCGAATCGCTCGAGGAGAAAACGATGTCAACGCTTGGCGTCACCGTATGGACGAGGTGTCATCTATGTATCCTACCGGCACTATTCTGATGAATTTCACTTCGAACCACGATGAGAACTCCTGGAACGGAAGTGCCCCCGAGCGATTGGGGCCAGCATTGGAAACTGCGGCAGCTTTGATGTATACGGCTCCGGGAATGCCTTTGATCTACAGTGGACAAGAATACAATCTCGACAAACGATTGCTGTTTTTTGAGAAAGACTCGATCGATCGGGTAAAATCTACGATGTTTGGTGTGTACGAGCGATTGGGTGCGTTAAAAAAATCCACAAATGCATTGGATGCTGGTCACGATGGGGCTACCTACAGAGACCTACCCAACAGCGCGGGAGATCGCGTTTTGACTTTTGAACGCGCTAAAGGCGAGGACCGCTTGTACTACATCGCCAACTTTAGCGCTGATCCAAAGTCATTTACCGTGGATATCACCGGTTCGTTGGTGGACTATATGACGGGTCAACCTCTGGAGTTTGCCCCAGGAGCTACATGGACGCTAGCTCCGTATCAATACCATATTTTACTGCCTAAAAAGCCTTAAATGAACTATACCCGTCATTTTTCTTCTATTGTTTTGGGCGGTGCTCTATTGGCAGGCTGTCAAACAGGGGGAAGGGATTTGGTGGTGATTGGGCATCGGGGCGCGATGGGTCATGTGTTGGAAAACACCTTGGCTTCGATCGACACCGCATTGGCCTTGGGGGTAGATATGATTGAAATCGATGTATACCGCATCGCCAGTGGTCATTTAGTTGTTTTTCACGATGATACACTGGGACGTCTGAGCGTTTACCCCGATTCCATAGAGCACCTGACCATTGAGGCCTTGGATACCATAAAGTTACACGACGGACATGCTATTCCCACCCTTGCTCAAGTCATTGAGCGCATTCAAGGAAGAGTGCCTTTAAACATAGAGCTCAAAGGGGCGGGTACTGCTGAGGCTACCTACGCGCTGCTTCAAGAGATGGCTTCCCCACACCAAAGTGACCCGCAGGCTTACTTGATTTCCAGTTTTCGCTGGGACGAGCTTGAAATCATACGCGCTTTGGATGCGGATTTACCCATTGCTGTGCTGACCGAAGAAGATCCCCTTTTGGCGTTGGATATGGCACGTAAACTTCAGGCCAAGGCGATTAATCCGTATTATAAAAATGTGGATGCATCCGTAGTGGATGCTCTCCATCAAGCTGGTTTTCAGGTGTTTCCTTGGACCGTTAACGAACCAGAAGACCTTCAGGCGATGAAAGCTGCTGGTGTCGACGGACTGTTTACCAATTTTCCAGAACGACTTCGTTGAGGTGGGATATCGCCATAGTGGGGGCTGGTGCCTCGGGCTATTACGCGGCCATTCACGCGGCACAAACCCTGGAATCTTACGGAATGAGTTACCGCATAGCGATTTTGGAACGCGCTGCGGAGGTGCTCGCTAAGGTGCGCATTTCCGGGGGTGGACGGTGCAATGTAACCCACGACCAACGAGATCCAAAAATCCTCGTGGAGCATTATCCCAGAGGCCATAAGGCCCTTTTGGGCCCTTTTCACCACCATGGCCCCGATCAAGTCATAGAGTTCTTTAACCAGTTAGGGGTGGTTTTAAAAACGGAGTCAGACGGGCGTATGTTTCCCGTCACCGACCGATCCGATACCGTCATTAACGCCTTGGTGGCGGAGGCTGATCGCCTGGGTATTCAGGTGTTGACTAAATCTTCCGTTCAAGCCTTAACGTACGATCCGTCCCAATCTTTGTGGCACATAGAGACCACCTCCCAGCCGCATCAGGCGCGCACCGTATTGGTGGCCGCCGGAAGCAGTCCTCAAATGGGCCGTCTGCTCGAAGACTTAGGCCATCAGATGGTACCGCCTGTTCCCTCCTTGTTTACATTCCATATTCAGGACGCTCGCTTGCAGGGATTGATGGGATTGAGCGCTGAGGTTTCCTTGCGCCTTTTGGACTCCCAAGGAAGACCTTCCAAACCCTTGGTGGCTACCACAGGCCCGCTGTTGATTACCCATTGGGGTGTCAGCGGCCCTGCGGTCTTAAAAGCCTCTGCTTGGGGAGCGCGTTTGCTGGCTGAATGGAAGTATCAAGGCACTATAGAAATCAATTGGTTGCCAGGGAGCACTTTTGATTCTATCGATAAGGCATTGGAAGCGTTTTCGTTGAAAGAAGCCAAAAAATCCCTGAATTTTAATCCGTTTTCCACCCTGCCTAAACGTTTATGGGAACGAATGATTACTGCTGCGGGTTGTGGTGGCGATCAAACATGGGCCCACCTCACCAAGGAACAACGCATAGCTTTGGCCACTGAACTCACCCAAGGCCAATATCGAGTAACGGGAAAGAGCACCTTCAAGGAAGAATTTGTCACAGCAGGTGGCGTTGATTTGGGGGAGGTGCGCTTTAAAGATTTATCCAGCAAGCGTGTTCCTCAGCTTTTTTTCGCCGGCGAATGCCTAGACGTTGATGCAGTTACCGGAGGATTTAACTTCCAAAATGCTTGGACCACTGGTTATCTGGCGGCTCAAGGCATCGTCTCATGGCTGTTGGAACACCCAGTCGAGGCTGGGGATTAATTTGTATTTTTGGCCTTCAAAGTCTGCCATGAAGGAGTTTTCCCCCATTACACAGCCCCACCAATCCATTCCCCACCAAGTGGCCTGGCAATCTCCCAGCAATATTGCTCTGGTTAAGTACTGGGGAAAATACGATCCTCAGTTGCCCGCCAACCCTTCGGTGAGCTTGACGCTCAACCAGTGCAGGACCAACACCA
>JBEAQS010000072.1:0-14704 GCA_041163765.1 Bacteroidota bacterium
GAGGAAGTGAAGTTGATCGACTTGGGTCGTCGCGCTATTTTGGCCTTGCGTCAGAATCTTATCGCTAAGATCCACGAACACGACAATACCACTTTGTACAAGCAGTTTAAGGATCTTGAAGGCGAATTGTATACCGCCGAAGTACACCATATCCGTCATCAAGCCATTATTTTGTTGGATGATGAGGGCAATGAAATTATTTTGCCTAAAGACAAACAGATTCCTTCTGATTTCTTTAGAAAAGGAGACAATGTTCGCGGAATCATCGACTCTGTTGATTTGAAAGGAACCAAGCCTACGATCATCATGTCTAGAACCTCACCTAAGTTCTTGGAGGCTTTATTTGCCCAGGAAATCCCCGAAGTTTTTGACGGTTTGATCACCATCAAAAAAGCTGTGCGCATTCCCGGTGAAAAAGCCAAAGTGGCTGTTGAATCGTATGATGATCGCGTAGATCCAGTAGGGGCTTGTGTAGGGATGAAGGGTTCTAGAATTCACGGAATTGTTCGCGAATTGGGCAACGAAAATATCGATGTGATCAACTGGACCAACAACCCTCAATTATTGGTTACTAGAGCACTGAGTCCTGCTCGAGTGAGTTCAGTGGTGCTCAATGATGAAAACAAAACAGCGCAAGTTTACCTAAAACCGGAGGAAGTTTCTAAGGCTATTGGTAGATCTGGGCACAACATCCGATTGGCGGGTCAGTTGACGGGTTATGAAATTGATGTGTTTAGAGAAGGTGTTGAGGAAGATGTTGAATTAACTGAATTCTCAGACGAGATCGAAGCATGGATCATTGATGAGCTCAAGAAAATCGGTTTGGATACGGCTCGTTCTGTATTGGAACAAGATGTGGCTGAATTGGCCAGAAGAACCGACCTTGAAGAAGAAACCATTTTGGATGTCATCCGCATCCTTAAAGAAGAGTTAGAAGATTAAGCTATATTTGCACACGGATAAGCAGCAAGGAACCAAATTTTATGGCAGAACAAGAAACGATTCGACTAAATAAAGTCCTTAGAGAACTGAATATATCGCTCGATAGAGCGGTAGATCACCTCTCTTCAAAGGGGTTTGACGTCGAGGCCCGTCCTACGACTAAAATTTCCCATGAAGTATATCAGGTGTTACTCGATGAGTTCCAGACTGATATGACTAAAAAAGTCGCGTCTCAAGAAGTAGGCGAGGAAAAACGCAAAGAAAAAGAAGCGCTTCGCATCCAACTTGAAAAAGAGTTAGAAGATAAAAGATTGGCCCAGGCTAAATCGGAGATCGTTCGCGCTAAATCCACCTTGGACAAACCCAAGATGGTGGGCAAGATTGATCTAAATCCGAAACCAGCCGCTCCAGAACCCGAGGCGCCTGTAGAAAAAGAAGCTCCATCCGTTGAGGTTGTCGCTGAAGTGGCTGAGCCAAAAGAAGCAGAAGCACCAGTTGCTGAGCCTGTAGTTGAGCCAGTGACCTCTGAAGTTGTCAACACGCCTGAGCCAGAAGTGGTGTCTAGCGAAGTGACTGCTCCAGCTGCCGCTGAAGTAACCGAGCAGGAAGAATCTCAAACCTTAGAGACCAAATACCAAAAATTAACTGGTCCTAAGATTATGGGGGAGAAAATCGACCTCACTAAGTTTGAGCGACCCAAGAAAAAACCTACCGCTGCTCAGAATGCTGAAGCAGACGCTAAAAAGAAAAGAAAACGCATCACGACGAAGCCTGGAGCTGCTGGTGGTGCGCCAAACACACAAGATCGTTTTCGCGCTAAGCCTTCAGGAGCACCTAGAGTGGAACCTACGGAAGAAGACGTGCAAAAACAAGTGCGTGAAACACTGGAGAAGCTTCAAGGTAAAACCAAAAAAGGTAAGGGAGCTAAGTACCGTCGAGACAAAAGGGACATGCACCGATCTATGGCTGAGCGAGATATCGAACAGCAAGAGTTGGAGAGCCGTATCCTGAAAGTGACGGAGTTTGTTACCGCCAATGAGGTGGCTACCATGATGAATGTGTCTACCACCGAGATTATCTCTGCCTGTATGTCTTTGGGAATGATGGTGACCATGAATCAACGCCTTGATGCGGAAACCCTCAGCATTGTAGCCGAGGAATTTGGGTACAGCGTTGAGTTTGTCACGGCGGATCTCGAAGAAAACATTGAAGTTGTCGTGGATGCTCCAGAGCAATTACAGCACAGAGCGCCTATTGTTACGGTCATGGGCCACGTAGACCACGGTAAAACTTCATTGTTGGATTACATCAGAAAGGCCAATGTAATCGCTGGAGAAAGTGGTGGAATCACCCAACACATCGGTGCCTATGCGGTAACGCTCGAGGGGGGACAAAAAATCACTTTCTTGGATACTCCTGGTCACGAGGCGTTTACCGCCATGCGTGCTCGTGGAGCTCAAGTAACCGATATTGCTATTATCGTAGCTGCGGCAGATGATAATATCATGCCCCAAACCAAGGAGGCAATCAGCCACGCGCAAGCTGCTGGTGTGCCCATCATATTTGCCATCAACAAAGTGGATAAACCCACGGCAAATCCTGAGAAAATCAAAGAAGGATTGGCTCAGATGAATTTGTTGGTTGAAGATTGGGGAGGTAAAATTCAATCCCAAGACATTTCAGCCAAAACAGGTCTAGGTATCAAGGAATTGCTTGAAAAAGTGCTTCTTGAAGCGGAGCTTTTAGACTTAAAAGCCAACCCAGATCGTCTGGCCAATGGTACGGTAGTTGAAGCGCTGCTCGACAAGGGTCGTGGTTATGTATCGACTGTTTTGGTGCAAAATGGTACTCTTAAGATCGGAGATTACGTGCTTGCAGGTACCTGCAGTGGTAAGATCAAGGCCATGCAAGATGAGCGTGGACAAAATATTAAAATAGCTGGTCCAGCTACACCTATTTCTATTTTAGGTTTGGATGGTGCACCGCAAGCGGGAGATAAATTCAAAGTATACGAGGACGAAAAAGAAGCCAAGCAAATAGCTTCTAAACGCGCTCAATTGATGCGTGAACAGTCTGTTCGTACACAAAGACACATCACCTTGGATGAAATTGGTCGAAGAATTGCGCTTGGTGACTTTAAGGAACTGAACGTCATTCTCAAAGGAGACGTAGATGGTTCCGTTGAGGCCCTGACCGATTCATTCCAAAAATTGTCTACCGACGAAATTCAAGTGAATATTATTCACAGAGCTGTGGGAGCTATTACCGAATCAGATGTATTGCTCGCTTCAGCATCCGATGCGATCATCATTGGATTCAATGTGCGTCCTATGGGTAATGCGCGTGATCTGGCGGAGAAAGAGGAGATCGATATCAGAACGTATTCGATCATCTACGACGCGATTAATGATCTGAAAGATGCGATGGAGGGGATGCTTTCTCCGGAAATGAAGGAGGAGATCAATGGAACTGCCGAGGTGCGTGAGACCTTTAAAATATCTAAAATTGGAACCATTGCCGGATGTATGGTGCTTACAGGTAAGATATTTAGAGATTCTAAAATCAGGTTGATACGCGAAGGTGTAGTAGTGTATACTGGAGAGTTAACCTCTTTAAAGCGATTTAAAGACGACGCCAAGGAAGTAGCTAAAGGTTATGATTGCGGTATGCAGATCAAAAACTACAATGATCTTTATGAAAAAGACATTATAGAGGCCTACAAAGAGGTAGCCGTCAAGAAGAAACTGAAATAAAAAAAGCCCGAAAGGGCTTTTTTTATTTCAGTAATCACAAGGTTTTTTCTGGTTTGATCAACACAGAAGTTTTATAGATCCTTCTGATGGCGATCAATTTCTTCTCAGCCTCTAAACGGGTGGCAAATGCACCCACCCTGACTCGGTAGCTCGGAGATCTAAAATCGAGAAAAACAGGGGTATCTGGAAAAGCTGCTTGGGCTTCAGCCATGATTTTTTGTGCATTTTGGTAATTGCCCGCATAAATCTGTATGCGGTAGGCTGAAGTAATGCGGTTTAATGCTTGATAATCCTCGAGCATCCAGTTGATTTTATCGGCCGATTTTGCCTCTGAAACCAACAAACTATCTCGTTGACCCCAAGCGGAGAACCCCAGGGCATTAAAGAGGCCAAATGCGGTATACCATAGTATTTTTTGTCTCATACGGCAAAGGTAAATTTTATTTGTGACAGCGCATATCTATCCATTATTTAGAACGAATATAAATTAATAATTATCCAATTTATGGATCAATGAAATAAAGTCTATTGTTTATTTTTGCTTGCGAAATATAGTAGGCCTCAAGCATTAAAAAAATGAGGTTTTACTTGATCTTCACAGCAAACTATACTCTATGAAAAAGGTGATTTGCCTCCAATCCATCTCCCGAATTTTTTCGTTGCTTTTCCTGTCTATGTATCTGTCTTTCAGTGCTGTTATGGCTCAAGAAGCTGCTGCTGATGATGTCCAAAAAGGGAAGCAGTTGTTCAATCAAAATTGTGCCGCATGTCACGCTTTGAACCGCAAAATGACCGGTCCTGCTTTGGCTGGGGTTGTCGGTAAGTACGATGGTGATAAAGAGTGGTTGTATGCTTGGATCAAAAACAGTCAGTCGTTGATCAAATCTGGCGACGCTCGTGCGTTGGCGATTTACAATGAATTCAACCAAACACAGATGACCGCTTTTCCTCTTTTGAGCAACAGCGACATCGATGCTATTTTGGCCTATACTGATGCTCCTGAGCCTGCTCCAGCTGCACCTGCCGCTGCGGTGAGTGCTGAAGCTGCTGCACCGGCTGCATCGGGTGTTTCCAATGAGATTATTCTAGGCGCTTTGGTCGTTGTCTTTGGTTTGTTGTTGATGATGTTGGTCTTTGTCCGACGCATTCTGACCAGAATTGCTGTGGCCAACGGGATTTATACCGAGGAGAAAAAAGCAGAAATACCATCATTCTGGAAGTATTTCTCCAATAATCCTTTCTTAATTTTTGTTACCGTTGTTTTCCTTTTATTGTTCAGTGCCTATCAGGTGTATGGTTATTTGACTCAAGTAGGTGTCGATCAGGGATATGCTCCGATTCAGCCCATTCACTTTTCTCACAAAATCCACGCAGGGGACAACAAAATTGAGTGTACGTACTGTCACTCATCAGCCAGAACTTCAAAACATTCTGGTGTGCCTTCTCTAAATATTTGTATGAATTGTCACAAATCCATCTACGAGTACAAGGGTAACCCTGAAGGTCCATCACCAGAAGATATAGCAGAGGGATACACTAACGAGTTCTACACAGGTGAGATCAAGAAGCTGTACCAAGCTGTTGGATGGGATGAAAACACCCAATCCTACACGGGTGATGCGAAACCGGTAGAGTGGGTGCGCATCCACAAGTTGCCCGATTTTGCTTATTTCAACCACGCTCAACACGTTACTGTGGCAGGAGTTGCTTGCCAAACATGTCATGGACCAGTTGAAGAGATGGAGATTGCTTACCAGTATTCCCCATTAACTATGGGCTGGTGTATCGATTGCCATAGAGCCACTGAAGTGGATGTTAAGGGCAATGAATACTATGCTTCTATACACAAAGCACTTTCTGAGAAATACGGTGTTGAAAAGCTTACCGCAGCGCAAATGGGCGGGCTTGAATGTGGAAAATGCCACTATTAATTGAATAAGAAGTTTATATCAGATCCTATGGCATCAACAAAAAACTATTGGAAAAGCGAAGCGGAACTAAATTCCAATGACCCTGCAATCCAAAAGCTCCGAAATAATGAGTTTGTATCTGAATTGCCTGTTGACCAATTTTTGGGAAACAAGGAAACTTTAGATAATACATCGACTAACCGTCGTGATTTCTTGAAGTTTGTCGGATTCAGTACTGCGGCTGCTACACTAGCAGCTTGTGAGGGTCCTGTGATAAAAACAATCCCTTATGTGGTTCAGCCTGAGGAAATCACTCCAGGAATTGCCAACTTCTATGCAACAAGTATCGCTAACGGGTATGATTTTGCTTCTGTTTTGGTTAAAACAGCTGAGGGTCGCCCCATCAAAATAGAGTCAAATAGAGAAGCTGCCTATTTTTCTGGCGCTAATGCACGGGTACACGCCTCAGTGCTTTCTCTCTATGACAGCGCTAGGATTCAAGGTCCTTTACTCAAGGGAGCCCCTGTTTCCTGGGCAGATCTCGACAAGGCAGTTATTGACCAATTAAATGCTACCAAAGCCTCTGGACAGAAAGTAGTCCTAATGACACCATCCTACGCCAGTCCTTCAACGGCTGCATTAATCGCTCAATTGCAGGCGGTTTATCCTCAAGTAATTCATGTGGCTTATGATGCCGTGTCTAAAGAAGCTGCGCTAACTGCTTACGAGCGTGTCTATGGACAACGCGCGCTGGCTGACTACGATTTTTCAAAAGCAGACGTTATTGTATCGATTGGTGCTGATTTTCTTGGAGATTGGCAAGGTGGCGGTTATGCCGCTGGTTATGCCCAAGGAAGAGTTCCTAGCCAAGGAAGAATGTCTCGTCATTATCAAGTAGAATCTTTGATGAGTCTATCTGGAGCTAATGCGGATTACAGACTTCCCGCGACACATGCAGAACAGAAAAGAATTCTTGCCGCTGTATTTAGCGGATTGTCTGGAGCTTCAATAGCTGTTGAGCTGACAGAAGCTCAACAAAAAATGGTTGACGCTATGGTCTCAGATTTGCGAAAAGCGGGATCTGCTGGTGTTGTCGTGAGTGGATTAGAAGATGTAGATGCTCAATTGTTGGTATTGGCCATCAATCAGTGGCTGTCTAGCACCTCTTTTGACCCATCATTGCCTAGAACTATCAGTAATGCTCAGGCTTCAGACGTTAATGCGCTATTGCCGGCTATGGCTGCTGGTCAGGTAGGTATGTTGCTTGTCGATGGGGTTAACCCGGTATATAGCCTGCCCAATGGCGGCGAATTTGCCGCAGCAATGCAGCAAGTGCCTGTTACTGTCGTTTTTGCCACTACACCTAACGAGACTACAGAAGTAGCTCAGTACGTTGGTGCCGCCAATCATTATTTAGAATCATGGGGTGATATGTCTCCCAAAGTAGGGCAGTATGCACTGGCTCAACCTGTGATCAGAAATCTTTTTGATTCTCGCCAAATCCAGACATCTCTGCTTAATTGGTTGGGGGTTGACTCTTCCTACTACGACTACGTTCGCGCTTATTGGGAAAATAATATATTGGGCACTTCGTCATGGTCTCAAGCCTTACACGACGGATACTTTACCCAAAACACTTCAGGTAGAACGGCTGTTGCTTCGATTGATGGAGCTGCTAGCGCCGCTTCACTTGCCGCTAGTAAGGGTGTGGCGATGGAGCTAGTACTCTACACAAAAACAGGTATGGGTGATGGTCAAGAGGCCAATAACCCTTGGCTTCAAGAATTCCCCGACCCCATCTCTCGTGTGAGCTGGGATAACTACGCCACCTTCTCAAAAGCTGACGCCCAAGCTTTGGGTATTGTCAATAAGCATGCGGCCAACGGTGGTTTAGACGGTAGTTATGTAACTCTTACTGTGGGAAACACTACGCTAAAAGTTCCAGCATTGATTCAACCCGGACAGGCTCCAGGAACCATTGGACTCGCTTTAGGTTACGGCAGAAAGTCAGGCTTAAAAGAATTGATGCAGGTGGGGGTAAATGCTTACGGTTTCTACCAAGCGTTCCAACCAGTACAAGAAGTGTCTGTTGCTCTAGCCTCTGGCATGCACGAATTTGCCTCGGTACAATTGCAGAACACATTGATGGGTCGTGGAGATATCATCAAGGAGACTACCTTAGAAATTTTTAACACAGCTAAAGCAGAGCAGTGGAATGAGAAGCCTATGGTTTCTTTAAACCACCAGGAAGTAGCAGCCTCCTCTGTGGATCTTTGGGATTCATTTGATCGATCTATAGGTCATCACTTTAATCTATCCATTGATCTAAATGCTTGTACAGGTTGTGGAGCTTGTGTTATCGCTTGTCATGCTGAAAATAACGTACCTGTTGTAGGTAAGGCTGAAATCAGAAGATCAAGAGACATGCATTGGTTGCGTATCGACCGCTATTATTCTTCTGAAACTTCTTTCGAAGGAGATAACCAAAAGAAAGATGACTTCAATGGATTGTTTGGCGATTCAGGTTCACTGGGTGGATTTGGACAATTAGAAGATCCTTCTGCCAATCCTCAAGTGGCTTTCCAGCCGGTCATGTGTCAGCACTGTAACCACGCACCTTGTGAAACGGTATGTCCTGTAGCGGCTACTTCTCACTCCAGACAAGGGCAAAACCATATGGCGTACAACAGATGTGTGGGAACCCGTTATTGTGCCAACAACTGTCCGTATAAGGTAAGAAGATTCAACTGGTTCTTGTACAACAACAATGACGAGTTTGATTTCCATATGAACAACGACTTGGGCAAAATGGTATTAAACCCAGATGTTAATGTTCGTTCACGTGGAGTTATGGAAAAATGCTCTATGTGTATCCAAAAGACACAAAAAACAATTTTGGATGCCAAAAGAGAAGGAAGAACCATTAAAGATGGCGAATTCCAAACAGCGTGTTCAGCAGCTTGTAACACAGGAGCTATGGTATTTGGGGACGTTAACGATCCAAACAGCCAAGTGACCTCTTTGAGCAAAAGTGAGCGCGTATATCACTTGTTGGAGCATGTAGGAACAAAACCCAACGTATTCTATCACGTTAAGGTGAGAAATACAACGGAAGCATAATTTATTAAGAACAATAATTATCATCATATGGCGTCGCATTACGAAGCACCAATTAGAAAACCACTGGTCGAAGGAGACAAGGGATACCACGATGTAACCTTGGACATTGTCGCCCCAGTAGAGGGTAAAGCCAACAAATCATGGTGGATTGTTTTTTCCATCGCACTCGTCGCATTTTTGTGGGGACTAGGTGCTATCATTTACACAGTATCTACCGGTATTGGTACCTGGGGATTGAACAAGACTGTAGGTTGGGCCTGGGACATCACTAACTTCGTATGGTGGGTGGGTATTGGTCACGCGGGTACTTTGATTTCTGCGGTACTCTTACTATTTAGACAAAAATGGAGAATGGCGGTTAACCGTTCTGCAGAGGCCATGACTATTTTCTCCGTAATTCAAGCAGGTCTTTTTCCGATCATTCACATGGGGCGCCCTTGGTTGGCTTACTGGGTGGTACCCATCCCTAACCAATTCGGTTCCTTGTGGGTAAACTTTAACTCACCATTGCTTTGGGACGTGTTTGCGATTTCAACGTATCTATCTGTTTCCTTAGTTTTCTGGTGGACAGGTTTGTTGCCTGATTTTGCGATGATCAGAGATCGTGCGGTAAAACCTTTCCAAAAGAAAATATACAGCTTACTCAGCTTTGGTTGGACTGGTCGCGCTAAAGATTGGCAGCGTTTTGAGGAGGTTTCACTAGTTCTAGCTGGTTTAGCTACCCCTTTGGTACTTTCTGTACACACGATTGTATCTTTTGACTTTGCTACCTCTGTTATTCCTGGTTGGCACACCACGATTTTCCCTCCCTACTTTGTGGCAGGAGCTATTTTCTCGGGATTTGCCATGGTAAACACCCTTTTGATCATTATGAGAAAAGTTTCCAACTTGGAGGCTTACATTACGGTACAACACATTGAATTGATGAATATTGTGATCATGATCACAGGTTCTATCGTTGGATGTGCCTACATTACTGAGCTATTTATGGCTTGGTATTCAGGAGTAGAGTATGAGCAATACGCGTTCCTTAACAGAGCGACGGGTCCTTATGCATGGGCTTATTGGGCGATGATGACCTGTAACGTATTTTCTCCTCAGTTTATGTGGTTTAAACGTTTGCGAACTAGCATCATGTTCTCTTTCTTTATCTCCATTGTCGTGAATATCGGAATGTGGTTTGAGCGATTTGTGATTATCGTTACTTCATTGCACAGAGATTACCTACCGTCCTCTTGGACTATGTTTTCTCCCACATTTGTGGACATCAGTATTTTTATAGGAACTATAGGATTCTTCTTCGTTTTGTTTTTGCTGTACGCACGTACATTCCCTGTAATTGCTCAAGCAGAAGTGAAAACTATTTTGAAGTCCTCTGGGGAGAAATACAAAAAATTAAGAGACGCTGGTCTGCCATTGTACTCAATGCCTGAGAAGGCTAAAGCGACAAAAGCAGCTAAAACTAAAAAGGAAGAATAAGTTATGGCCAACAAAGTAATTCACGCCTTGTATAACGATGACGACATCTTGATGATGGCCGTAAAAAAGGTGCGTGCTGCTCACCACCACATCGATGAAGTATACTGCCCATTCCCCGTTCACGGTTTAGATAAAGCTATGGGTCTAGCACCTACACGTATTGCTATTGCTGCCTTTTTATACGGTATCGTAGGTTTGTCTGTGGCGATCACGATGATGAATTTTATCATGATTCAAGATTGGCCTCAAGACATTGGCGGAAAACCAAGTTTTAGTTATTTGGAAAACATGCCTGCCTTTGTTCCTGTCATGTTTGAGCTAACTGTATTTTTTGCCGCTCACTTAATGGTGATCACTTTTTACATGCGCAGCAGACTTTGGCCGTTTAAAAAAGCCGAAAATCCAGATGTTCGTTCTACAGATGATCACTTTGTGATGGAAATTTCTGTCCATGACAATGAGGAGTCACTCAGAGCGCTTTTGGAAGAAACAGGGGCGGTTGAAATCAATATATCAGAAAAGCATTCGTAAGTAGTATGAACGATATGAAAAAAATCCTAGGCCTTTTATTTAGTGCGATGTTATTGGTCTCTTGCCATACAGACAAGACCCAACGCAACTATGAATATTTTCCTGATATGTACTACGCTGTTGGTTATGAAACCTACCAAGCGGTACCCTTTCTACCCAACGGGACTGCTGCTGGAATTCCAGCGGAGCATACCATAGCTCGTGGACATATTCCCTATGAGCTAGCCAATACCGTTGACGGCAAAATAGCTTCCCGTACTCAACCTAACCGTATTGTTGATTTTGACGATAAAGCTGCTGCTTCTGGCAAAGCCCTTTACGGTGTTTATTGCGCCACATGTCACGGTACCAAAGGCGATGGTCAAGGAACTTTGGTGCAAAGAGAAAAAATTCTCGGTGTTCCCAGTTATGCTGATGCAGCTAGAGATATCACGGTAGGTAGTACCTATCATGTGATCTACTACGGAATTAATGCTATGGGTTCATACGCTTCACAGCTCAATGAAAACGAGCGTTGGTTGGTGGCCAACTATGTGATGCAACTCAAACAAGAATTAACAAAATAATCTGTTCAACATGTATACTTTTTCTAAGCGTCTAAAAACTTTTGCTCTCGTACTTATGGTATTTGGAGCTTTGGGTATGGCCCTAGGTTTATGGTCTGCCCCTAAGACTGTTGAACAAGCTAAGTCTATGGTGGTATCCCACGATACACATGGTGAAGCTGCTGCCCATGAGGCAGCCCCAGCTCACGAGAAACAAGTGGTGGTTATTGAAGGTCATGAAATCGAGGTCGGTGGTTCATCAAGTCACCCCGCTTCAACCGAAGAATCTCACTCTGCGGATCACGACACCCACCTACTACATCAACTACAGAATAAACCTTGGGCTGCGATCTATGTTGCTGCACTCTTTGCCTTGATGATATCGCTTGGCGTGTTGGCTTTCTATGGTATCAACCGAGCTGCTCAGGCAGGTTGGTCACCCTTGCTGTTCCGAGTTATGGAGGGCATTACTTCTTATTTGCTCCCTGGAGGTATTCTTTTATTGCTTATCCTGGTGCTCACTTCACTTCACTTCAACCACTTATTTGTTTGGATGGATCCTGAGGTAGTCGCTCATGATGCATTGATACAAGGTAAGTCAGGATTTTTAAACGTACCTGGATTTTTGGTTCGTTCAGTGATCTACTTAAGTATCTGGATTGGCTATCAAAAATTATCCCGTAAATTCTCTCTGGCGGAAGATAACGACACCACTACCGGTTCATTTGTCAAAAACTTTAGACTATCTGCAGCATTTCTAGTGTTGTTTTTGATTTCAGAGTCTATGATGTCTTGGGACTGGATCATGAGTGTTGATCCTCACTGGTTCAGTACCTTATTTGGATGGTATGTTTTTGCCTCATTGTTTGTGTCTGGAATTACGGTGATCGCTATGGTCACTATATACCTTAAGTCTAAAGGGCTTTTACCTGAAGTGAACAACAGCCATATTCATGATTTGGCCAAGTTCATGTTTGGTATCAGTGTTTTCTGGACGTATTTATGGTTTTCCCAATTCATGTTGATTTGGTATTCAAATATTCCTGAGGAAGTCACTTATTTTGTCACCCGTATTGAAGACTTTAAAGTGGGTTATTTCGGTATGGTTGCCATGAATTTCCTGCTGCCCTTGCTGCTGTTGATGAACAGCGACTACAAACGACTGAATTGGCTTGTTGTCATTACGGGTATCGTTATTCTCGTAGGCCACTATTTTGATGTGTATCACATGATTATGCCAGCTACTGTTGGTGATCAAGCGTCATTTGGTCTTACCGAGTTGGCTGCTGTAGCTTTCTTTGCTGGATTGTTCATTTTTGTAGTCTTTACTTCAATCGCCAGTGCACCAATTACCCCTAAGAACCACCCTCTGATTGAAGAGAGCAAACATTTTCATTACTAATTTCAAGTAATCTATTGTATCGATGACTGTTTTATTATCCATAGCTGTAGTTGCCTTAGTCGGATTAGCCATTTGGCAATTGACCAAGATTTTTCAACTTTCTCAGATGAAGTCTGAGCCTACCCAAATTGCTGATGACAAAGACAACCAGAACAATGGTTATTTGATGTTTGCCTTTTTGGTGTTCATTTACGGCCTCACGTTTTTTAGTTTCTACAAGTACGGTAAGTTCTTGTTGCCTGCCGCATCCTCTGAACACGGGGCTGAATACGACAACTTGATGTTGGTGTCTTTTGTGATCATTTTCTTGGTGATGGCCATCACGCAAGTGCTACTTCACTACTTTGCCTTCAAGTACCGAGGTAAGGCGGGTCAAAAAGCTCTGTATTTCGCCGACAATAATAAGCTTGAGTTAATCTGGACCTCCATTCCAGTGGTAGTTTTAACAGGTCTTATCCTTTGGGGCTTATACACTTGGAATGATATCATGAACCCAAAGGAGGGCGAAGATCCTATCGTCATTGAGTTATACGCTCAGCAGTTTAACTGGACTGCCCGTTACGCAGGTGCGGACAACGTTCTGGGAGACGCCAACGTACGTTTAATCGACATCGATAATGCTAATATACTAGGTGTTGATACCCAAGACCCCAATGCAGCTGACGACATTGTTGTCAAAGAACTCCACCTTCCAGTAGGTCAAAAAGTATTGTTTAAAATGCGTTCTCAAGACGTACTGCATTCAGCTTATATGCCTCATTTCCGTGCACAGATGAACTGTGTTCCAGGGATGATTACCGAGTTTGCGTTTACACCTACGGAGACTACGGCAGAAATGCGTCAACGTCCAGAGACTATAGAAAAAGTAAAAAGAACCAATGCGCTTCGCGCTCAGCGTGCAGCACAGGGTATTCCTAACAATGATCCTTGGGAGTTTGATTACGTTTTGCTTTGCAACAAAATATGTGGTAAATCACACTACAACATGCAAATGAAGATTGTTGTCGATACACCTGAAGATTACCAGAAGTGGCTAGCTCAACAAACTACTTTTGGCGCTTCTATGGAAAAAGACACCACGGCAACCACTGAAGTGGAAGCTCAACCAACTATTGAATAATTAAAACGGTTTACAGTTTAAATTTATACCTATGTCTGCACACGCTCACGATCACGTAGAAGACCACGACCACGGACACCACCACCATAAGGAAACTTTTATCACTAAGTACATCTTTAGCATGGATCACAAGATGATTGCTAAGCAGTACTTGATCACTGGTTTAATTATGGGCTTTATCGGTATCGCTTTGTCGATTCTGTTTAGAATGCAGTTGGCTTGGCCTGGACAGTCGTTCCCCATCTTTGAGGCACTGTTGGGCAAATGGGCTCCTGACGGGGTTATGGATGCAGATATCTACCTTTCCCTAGTGACCATTCACGGAACTATCATGGTGTTCTTTGTACTTACTGCAGGTTTGTCAGGTACATTCAGCAACTTGTTAATCCCTTTGCAGATAGGCGCTCGCGATATGGCTTCCGGATTTTTGAACATGGTATCCTACTGGTTGTTCTTTTTGTCTTCGGCCATCATGGTTTCCTCTTTATTCGTTGAATCAGGTCCTGCCTCTGCTGGATGGACGGTTTACCCTCCACTTTCTGCGCTTCCCATGGCTCAATCTGGATCTGGATTGGGTATGACGCTATGGTTGGTTTCTATGGCTATTTTTATTGCTTCTTCCTTGCTAGGTTCACTGAACTATATTGTTACTGTGATCAACCTGCGCACCAAGGGGATGTCTATGACTCGCCTTCCATTAACTATTTGGGCGTTTTTTGTCACTGCAATTATCGGTGTAGTTTCTTTCCCGGTGCTTTTGTCTGCAGCGTTATTATTAATTATGGACCGCAGCTTCGGCACTTCCTTTTTCCTTTCGGATATATTCATTCAAGGTGAGGTGTTGCATTATCAAGGAGGAAGTCCGGTGCTTTACGAACACTTGTTTTGGTTCTTGGGTCACC
>JBEAQS010000073.1:0-4013 GCA_041163765.1 Bacteroidota bacterium
CTCCAGACCGTGGGCTATAGCGTTTCCGTTTTCAGCATCAAAGAAATGAAGATCCTCAGCTTCAAGATGAAAAGGAACATTCTCATCCAATTGGAATCCTTCTCTTTGGTGAGAAACGGCAACGATGATCCTATTCGCAAATTCTGCTGCAATGTGAGATTGATCTCCAAGCCATTGATTGGAAATTACCTGGGCCTGCAAAGCTCCCTTTCCCAATTTAACGGCATGTGGTCTTAGGCCGAGCACGATTCTCTTATGTTGAATCAGTTGATCACGCAAGGACTGCTGAAAATCAACTGCTTGATAATCAAGGAGTTCGCCTGTCTCTTCCAATTGAAACTGAAAACCCTTACCTACCGGCTTCACTTGAGCGGCAAATGTGTTCATCGGTGGTTCTCCGATGAAAGTTCCAACATAAATGTTCGCGGGCCTATGCTTGAGCTGTGTTGGTGTTTCAAACTGTTGTAGTTCGCCATCTTCCATTACAGCAATGCGGTCAGCAAGGGCATTTGCCTCAGTTTGATCATGAGTAACTAGTACTGTTGTCATCTCATGTTCTTGCAGGTACTGCTTCAGACGAACCCGCAAAACTGAACGAAGCTGAGGTTCGAGCTGCCCCATGGGTTCATCTAGTAGATACAAATCTGCTTTACGAACCAAAGCTCTGGCCAAACTAGCACGTTGCTGCTGGCCTGCGGAAATCGAGGAAGGGTATCTGTCCAAGATCTCTTCGATCTCCAGAAATTTTGCCATCTCCATGACCTTCGCATCTGATTCTGACCGAGAGACACGCTCAGCTTTCAGGGCAAAAGCAATGTTGTCTCTCACAGTTAGTGGGGGGTACAAAGAGTAACCCTCAAACGCCATTGCTACATTTCTTTTAGCTGGAGGCAACTGTTGGATTTCACGATTAGAGAGTTGAATTGTTCCCCCTGTAACATCCTCAAATCCGGCGATCATCCTCAATGTTGAAGTCTTTCCACATCCAGATGAACCTAAAAGAGCAACGATTTCACCTTTGCTAATCTGTAGCGAAAGATTTTTCACAGCTCGAACTGCTGCCTCAATCTTCTTACCGTAATAAGTCTTGTCAACAGAGTTTAGACTCAACTGGACTTCAGGCACGAAAATCTCCAACTAACTGAAATAAAATTTTTAATTTTGCTCGGGTAAACATCTTTGACCAGTTTGTGTTTCGAAGAGCAACAGATCCTCAGGCACTACCATTCCCCAAAAGGCATCACCAATCCTCGCCGTCTGTTCTTCTGCTGGGTAGGTGGCTAATAGTTCCAAGCCTTCCTGACTTCTTAAAAGGACAACTGATCGTTCATTGAGTGGAGTGATGGTGATCACCTCGTAAGAAGTTGTTCCAACACGCTTTTCTCGAAATAATTTAATGGATTCAGGGCGGATCCCGATATCACAGATTTTTCCAGCCTTGTTCTGAAACCCTTTGGGAAGGAGGAACTGGTTTTGGTTAACCGAAATTCTATTTGCCTGCTCATTGACTAGACCACGTAAAATGTTGATGGCTGGTTCTCCAAAGAGCTTTGCAACCTCAATTGAAGATGGTCGAAGATAAATTGATTCTGGTGTGTCAAATTGAGCGATTTTTCCTCCCACAAGCACTGCAATTCTGTCAGCGAGGGCCATCGCCTCCCGATAGTCCTGAGTCACGTAAAGAACGGTTGAACCAAATCTTCGTAGCAGACGGGGCAACTCCAAACGCATCTCAAACCGTAGCTTTGCATCCACGTTCCTAAGCGGATCATCCAAGAGTACAGTCTTCGGTGCAGCAACCAATGCTCTTGCTAGAGCAGTCCTTTGCTTTTGTCCGTTTGAAAGTGCTCTTGGTAAGTGTTCCAGAACGTGTTCAATTTTGAGAAGTTTAGCAATTGATTGTACTTGCTGTTCAATTTCGGAGTTACTTTTTCCAAGAGCTGTTAGAGGGCTAGCGATGTTCTCTCGGGCGGAAAAGTGGGGAAAGAGCGCAAAGTTTTGGAACGCCATTCCAACGTCACGATGCTCAGGAGCAACATCCGTCATATCATGACCTTGGAGCACTACTTTGCCTTCCTCGGGCTCGTAAACTCCTGCGATGACTCTCAATAAGACAGTTTTGCCGCTTCCAGAAGGACCAAAAATTACAAGTGTCTCTCCTGCTTCAGCTTCGAAGGAAACTTCATCAAGAACTACATCAGTTTTGAATTTTTTAGTAACTCGATCTAATTGCAATGTTGCCATGATTAACCTTTTACCGCCCCCAGAGATAGGCCCTCGACCAAGTATCGTTGAGCGTACAAGGCCAACAACAAAGTTGGAGTTACCGATAACACAATCCCTGCAGCGATCTGTCCGTACTGAATCCCCGAAGCAGTCACGAAGGCCAATGCTCCCACCGTTACGGGTTGTTTATCCGCAGAAGCTAAGACGAGAGCGAATACAAAATTATTCCAAGCGAAGATGAAGGACAGTAAACCCGCAGCAGCAATTCCAGGACGGGCCAAGGGAATCGAAATTTTCAAAAATGTCTGTAACCAAGAATGACCGGCTAACCTGTATGCGCTCTCAATATCTGGGCTAATATCCTCAAAATATCCACGAACAATCCAAAGAATGAGTGGTAACGAGATCAACTGATAGACCCAGATCAGTCCTGTATAGGTGTTGGATAAACCAATATCCTCGAAATACAGTGTTAGTGGGAGCAACACCAACAACGGAGGGGCAAAACGAAATGAGAGAATCGTGAATGCGATGTCTTCACCCAGTCTAAAGCGGTAGCGCGCAAAGGCATAAGCTGCAGGAACTCCGAGGACAAGTGAAAGCAAAACCGCTGATGACGATAAAAATACACTGTTCCAAAGATTTTCCATGAAAGCGATATCAAGATTACCCGCCTGCGTTTCAAGCCTCCCAGTGATCAGCGCTTGGTAGTTGATCAGCGTTGGTTCGAAGAAAATTGACGGTGGAATTCTCAGGATCTGTTCATTTGTCTGAAATGACATCAAGAAGATCCAGAATATCGGAAACATGAAAAAGAGGATCACAAGACCTAAAAGGATGCCTCTGAAGACTCTCTGAGATGTAGAAAGTTGGTTCATTTTCGACTCCTATCCATTTCCATGGGTTCGCTCTCGTAGGCGGAGCCAGTGTTTAATGAAAACATTTGAAAGTGCAAAGGTGATGGCCCACAAGACCATCAATAGAGCTGTCGAACGTCCAACATTGGTGTACTGGAAGAATTCTAGGTAGGCTTGAACCTGAAAAACCATCAGCTGATCCCCAGGTCCCCCCTGAGTCATCGAATAGATAATATCAAACTGTTGAATGGATTCGAGTAATCGAAAGAGTGTCGCTGTCAATAGATATGGCATCAGCATTGGCAGGGTGATGCGGAAGAAGATGAAGCTCTGTGGGACGCCATCCAATGCTGCAGCTTCAAATGGCTGTTTTGGCAGTGAACGTAGGCCAGCCAATAAAAGAATCATGATGAATGGGGTGTAAACCCAAATATCGACCAACACAACGGTCAATAACGCTGTAGAGGGATCGGAGGCCCATTTGAAATCGCTAAATCCTAGCAAACTAACGAGATAGCTTAGTATTCCAAAATTTGGATTGGTCATCAGTTTCCACATTAACGACGCTAAAGCTGGTGCAGTCATCAATGGGAGAAGTAGAAGAACCGAGACAATGTTATTGAATTTACTGGGCTGTTGAAGCAGAACCGCTATGCCAAGTCCGAGGAGTAATTCTAGGCCAACAGTTAGGAAGGCATATAAGAGAGAAATCTGAACAGTGTTCCAGAACGCTGGGTCTGAAAGAAAATTGATGTAGTTGTCAAACCAGATGAACCCCTTCAGGTAAGGTAGGTTCAGCCGGAATCGCATCATTGAATAATAGACTGCAGTAAAAAATGGGATCAAAATCCCAATGCAGACCAACAATGCCGGTAAACTGAGCAGATAAGGTAAAATTTTTTTCCGTAAGCGCCCACTTTTTGGAGCAAC
>JBEAQS010000074.1:0-5229 GCA_041163765.1 Bacteroidota bacterium
GATCCGCGCCCTCATGGCCGCGTTGTTTTCGCCGATACCTGCAGTAAACACGAGCGCATCCAGACCGCCTAAGGCAGCGGTATAGGCGCCGATGTATTTTTGAATTCGGTAGGCGTTCAATGTCAAAGCCTCTTGTGCTTCGGGACTTCCTGCCAGGGCCATAGCTTCAATATCCCTGAGATCACTGTATCCAGTAAGCCCGAGCATTCCGCTGTTTTTGGTCAGCAGTTCTTTTACCGCAGCAGCACTCATGCCTTTTTGTTCGATCAAGTAGAAGATTACTGCTGGATCGATATCCCCACTTCGTGTACCCATGACTAACCCGGTCAGGGGGCCGAAGCCCATGGAGTGATCTACAGGCTGGCCTGCTTCCAGCGCAGTCGCGCTACATCCGTTGCCTAAATGTAGGTTGATCACTTTTGCCTTTGGATTTTGTAAGTGGTTGAGCGTCTTTTGAGCCACGAATTCATGGGAAATACCGTGGAATCCAAATACCCTTAGTTGGTGTTGGGTGGCAAATTCAGGATTGATGGCCCATTGTTGGGCTTTTTTTGGCAAATTATGGTAGAACGCAGTGTCAAAAACAGCCACTTGAGCCGCATCGGGGAACAAGTTTTTGGCCACTTCGATGCCTTGGGCGTTGGCCGGATTATGTAGGGGAGCCAAAGGTGATAATGCGTGAATGGCCTCAAGAACTGATGAGTCAATCAATGTCGTTTCGTAAAACTTAAGTCCGCCATGTACCACCCTATGCCCGACGGCGTCAATGTCTTGGACATTTTTGATCACTCCAGCAGTACCTTGAAGCACTTCCATCATCCAGGATAACGCCTGTTGATGATCTGCTGCGTGTCTTTGTTCGGTGCATTGTTCCGCTCTAAAGGACACGTTTAATTCAGCTAAGGCTAAACCAATTTTTTCGACCTGACCCTGGGCCAATACTGAGGCCTCAGGCATATCAAACAGTTGAAACTTCAGGGAGGAGCTCCCAGAGTTGAGTACGAGTATTCTTTTGGATTTAGGCATCTATTCCTTGGGCTTGTATGGCGGTGAGTACCACGGTATTAAACACGTCATCAACCGTACAACCTCTGCTGAGGTCGTTGACCGGTTTGTTGAGTCCCTGAAGCATCGGGCCAATCGCCATAGCACCAGTTTCTCTCTGCACTGCTTTGTACGTGTTATTTCCTGTGTTGAGGTCAGGAAAAATCAGCACACTGGCCTGTCCAGCCACTTCGGATTGGGGCAATTTACTTTTTCCCACCAGTGGATCAACAGCAGCGTCGTATTGGATGGGCCCTTCGATCTTTAAATCGGGTCTTAACTGGCGCACCAGTTCTGTGGCCTGACGCACCCGATCTACGTCCACCCCTTTTCCTGAGCTCCCAGAAGAGTAGGAAAGCATGGCGATACGCGGTTCTATACCAAAAGCTTGGCTGCTCCTTGCCGAAGAAATGGCGATTTCAGCCAGTTCTTCCGCACTTGGATTTGGATTGATTGCACAGTCGCCAAATACGGAGACCCGATCCGGTAAACACATAAAAAACACGGAGGAAACCACCGATACACCAGGCTTGGTTTTGATGAATTGAAGCGCGGGTAAGATTGTGTGCTGAGTGGTGTGCATCGCTCCCGACACCATGCCGTCTGCATCGCCTTTGTAAATCATCATGGTGCCGAAATAGGAGACGTCTGCCATAGCGTCCCGGGCCATGTCCAGGTTGACATTTTTGTGTTTGCGCAAGGCGTGATACGTCTGCGCATAGTCTTCATATCGCTCATCCATGACTGGATTGATCACCTCTATGAGTTGCCAAGGAATATCCAAGCCTAATTCAGCCGCTTTTTGACGAATCACCCCCGGATCACCCAAAAGAACTAAGTCGACTAAATCCATAGCCAAAAGTCGGGCAGAGGCCTCTAGTATTCTCGGATCTGTACCCTCGGGAAGCACAATTTTTTTTCTCGCTTTCCGCGCCTTTTGAATCAAACTGAATTGAAACATACGCGGGGTCAGCAACTTGCTCTCGTAGGCCAGCAATTTATCCATCAATTCCTCACCGGGAATATGGGCTTGGAAAGCGGCGATGGTCGCGTCGATTTTGGCCCGGTTTAAGGCGTAAATAACCGGTTTGATATTGCCGATTTTATTGACCACTTCAAAAGTGCCCTCTTGTACTGCAATCACCGGTACCACAGCGCTCAAACCTTCGATAAGTTTGGCGATAGGTTCCTCGGGTTCTAATCCTCCGGTCAGCACTATTCCAGCGATTTGCGGGTAATTAACCGATAAATGGGCTTGTAATACCCCCAAAATAATGTCCGCTCGGTCGCCAGGAGTAATCACCAAGCAGTCGTTTTTTAAATGGGTAAGAAAGTGTCTAAGCTGCATGGCGCCTACCGCAAAACTTCCCGTTCGGTTGGTCATTAATTCACTGCCAAAAAGCACTTTTGCTTTGAGTTTTTCAGCGATTTCTTTTATGGTAGGCTGGGCCAACAATTCAATTTTGGGCACCGCGTACACCCCAACTTGTGGGGGCATAAGCGCTTTGAGTTCTTCTACTACCCATTCCAGGTTTTCCGGCATGATTTTGTTGGCGACTACGGCCAATACTTGAACATCTTCCTCTTCAAAACTGTGGTAGGCCAGCCGAAGACTTCCAGCAAATTCCTCCATGTTTTTTCCCACACCAGAGCGAATCAATAAGGCGGGAATACCTAGGTTTTTGGCGATGGTTACATTAAAATCAAATTCAAATACGGTGCCTTCCCCCAAAAAATCACTCCCTTCAACCACTACAAAATCGTAGTGCGTCTCCAGGTGTTTGTATTGAGCGATGATGGCATCGATTACCTCGATTTCCCGACCTGCGTTGCGCTCAGCGATGAGTTGTGATCTCCCAAAAACATAGGCGCTGTCATAGGGTTGCTCCAAGTTGAAATACGTCAACATCGTATCGATGTGGTTGTCCCGATCACCATCGGGCAGGTCCTCGATCACTGGCCGAAAATAGGCTACTTTAGGTCTGATCCCTAAAGCGTGTTGCATCAGTCCTATGGATAATATGGATTTGCCGCTGTGGGCTTCCAGGGTAGCTATGTAAATACCTTTGGTCATGAGTGGAGCGTATTTGACGGCAAATTTCGGTCATTACGCGCAATTCTCCCCGATTTTATGCCCTCAATATGTGTTACCCAGGTAACCGATAAGTTTTTTGCCTAGCGCACGCTCAAAGCAACCCCTAAAGAAGCCGTTTGGTATTCTTGAAGGCTGTATTGACCATAGATCTTGATCAAGGGCAGATTAACACGTAGGCCAAGTGTTCCCAAGGCGCTATGCGCTTTGTAACCCAATTGAATAGGATCTTTGATCTGTTCACTTCTAGACACATCTAGACCACCAATATTTTGCGTGTAGGTAAGGTCATAGGATCCAATCATTCCGAGTTCTGCACTTCCCCCGCTGTAGCCCACAGCTCCATAAACGCTGATGATGGGAAAATCCAAAGAGCCGAGTACTTGCAGCGTGTAGGTGCTCATGGTGAAATCTACATAGGTGCCCGCTCCAGCATCAGGCAAGTCATAACGGATGTCCATTTGGCTTCGGGCAGCCAAAACCGACACGTTGAGCGGTAGGCGGTCCAATGGCCCTAGGTACTGAGTCAGATCGTGCTTTAAACCAAGGCCCCAAAGACCGAGGTTGGTGCCTTCCAGGTTTATTTCCGGCACAAAGCGAACCGTAATATCTGTATTGAACCAGGCGCCAACACTTAGTTGAACGGTAGGTGTGGGCATGCCCTGAACAGGCAAGTCGCTGGCTGCACCACCGGGAAAGTCCAAGTCAGCTTCCAAATCAGGGGTGTTGTTCCCTGTGGGAATGCGCACAGCTAAAGCTTGAGATTGAGCCTCTCCAAACAAGGTAGGGAGTCCATTTTGCGGAACCTCGGTAAAGCGAAGTCCTTTGGGTATAAACCTCACATCTAGGTCGCTGACTAAACTTACCCCAGCACCTATGGTCAAATCAAATCCCAACGGTTTGTGTGTTTTAGCGGTATGCGCCCATCCGGTATTTTGTCCGTAAATCAACGATTTGCCCAGTGGCTGGGTATACCCCTGCAGGAGAATTTCCGCATCTTCCTTGGCCAATAACAACGTTTCAATTCCGTCAAAAAGTTGTGCTTGCGCCAGCAAAGGCAGCATAAGCAAGGAGCTAATTAACCATTTTTTCATCGGTTGTTTTCTTAAAGGGTTCTGTGTTTATTTTGTAGTGTTGCCAAGACCCCGGTTGTCCGCTCACCACGAGTACACTGCCGTATTCAGCATCTGGATAGTCCGCGTAAAAATCACGTCCAATTAAGGCGTTGGCTAGTTTGGGTATGGTGTTGCTGTGGCCTACAATAACGAACGTTTGTGGTCGCTCACTCAAAGTAATCCAATCCAAGGGGCTTTTGGCTGTTGGGAGGTACTCCTGCACCTCTAGTCGATAGGCCCTGGCCCAGGGTTGTGCCGTGTTTTTGGTGCGTAAAAATGGTGTACTGTAGACAGCATCCACCTGGGGTAACTGGAGCACTTTAAGCCAATCATTGGCTCTGGCCCAACCTTCAGGGGTTAGATCAGGATTTTTATCACGTGGATTTTCCGTTTGTTTCTCTGCGTGTCTAAGCAAAACAAAGGTAGTCTGACTCCAGGATACTTGGGCGTAAAACACTGCCGATAAGATGGAGATGAGCCGTAGAAATTGCATCGTTTTTTTCATAGTTCAAATGTACATTTTTTAGAGATTGCGGGGGCGTTGCTTTTTGGCAAGCCGCTGATTTGGTGTATATTCGTGAGAAGAACCCCTAAATTGTTATGGATGAAAAATTGGTCATTAATCACCCTCACGGCATTGGCCGGACTGTATATAAGCGCTTGTTCCACTAAAGAACCTATTGTTGTGACCTACCCAGAAACTGCTCAAATCCCCGTTGTTGACACCTTATTTGGCACGGTGATAGAAGATCCCTATCGTTGGTTGGAAGATGACAGAAGTCCAGAGACGGAAGCTTGGGTGACTGCTCAAAACAAAGTCACTTTTGGTTATTTGGATCAAATTCCTTTTAGAGAGGACCTCAAAAAAAGATTGGAAAAGCTATGGAATTACGAGAAAGTAGGTGCGCCCTTTGTTGAAGGGGAGTACACGTACTTTTATAAAAACGATGGTTTGCAGAACCAATACGTCCTCTACCG
>JBEAQS010000075.1:0-12889 GCA_041163765.1 Bacteroidota bacterium
CGCTCGCGAACTTCTTTAGGAAGCTCACTCATTTCAGCGACACCACCTGCGTTGTCCGAAATAGGTCCAAACGCATCGATAGCCAACTGCATCGCCGTAGTAGCCATCATAGCAGAAGCAGCTAAAGCCACTCCATAAAAACCAGCCAATTCATAAGAACCGTAAATGGCTGCAGCAAATAAAATAACGGAGGCAAAAGTAGATTTCATACCTACGGCCAAACCAGCAATGATATTCGTAGCAGCACCCGTTGAAGAGTTGCGCACAATTTCTAATACAGGTTTTTTACCCAATGAAGTGTAAAATGCCGTCACATAGGAAATAAGTGCCCCAACGGCCAATCCAATACACGCAGCGTAGAACACATGACGTGAAGGAATATCTTTAATGCCTTCTCCAAAGAAGTTCATTTGCAAGGTTTCAGGCAACATCCAGTCAATTAAGAACCAGCTAGCCACTAAGGTAAGACCTATAGATACCCAGTTTCCTAAATCCAACGCTTTTTGTACTTGAGCTTCTTTAGCGTCATTGCTAGAGATACGCACGAAAAAGGTTCCTAGAATGGAGGCCAAAATACCTACTCCAGCAATCACTACAGGCAATAAGATAGGCCCCATATTGTTGAATGAATCGGCAAATTGTCCTGCAGATGACATATCCTTGATGATGTAGTTACCCAACACCATAGCGGCGAGTACCGTAGCTACATAGGATCCGAATAGGTCGGCTCCCATACCTGCTACGTCTCCTACGTTATCTCCCACGTTGTCCGCGATAGTAGCCGGGTTTCTTGGGTCGTCTTCAGGAATACCCGCTTCTACTTTACCCACTAAATCTGCCCCAACATCAGCTGCTTTGGTATAAATACCTCCACCAACACGGGCAAATAAAGCAATCGACTCAGCGCCTAAAGAAAAACCTGCCAGGGTTTCCAAAACGAGGGTCATGTTTTCATAGAAGCTACCTTCACCACCCATGAACTGTCCCATGAACAGCATAAACAATAAGGTAAGCCCTAAAACAGCTAAACTCGCTACACCAAGGCCCATCACTGTCCCTCCACTGAAAGAAACTTTTAACGCCTGAGGCAAGCTGGTTTTTGCTGCTTCAGCAGTACGCGCATTAGAATCAGTAGCGATGCGCATCCCGATATTTCCGGCCAAAGCAGAAAAAACAGCACCGATAATAAACGCGGGTACAATCATCCAGCTAGTGGTTTCCACTAAGGTGGATATTAGATATAAAGCGGCAGAAGCTACCCCTACAAAAATCAACAACAATCGGTACTCTGCATTTAAAAATGCTAAAGCTCCTTCTTTAATCGCTTTTGAAATTTCCTGCATTTTGGCATCTCCAGGAGCTTGTTTTTTCACCCAAGCCATTTTGACCAACATGAACAATAATCCCACAAGGGCCAGAGCAATAGGTAAGTAAATAATATTTGCTTCCATAAAAGTGTTTAAATTTTAGACGGGCAAAAGTAAGGAATTAGGTGAGAAACAAAAAAGATTTAGGTGATTAACCAAAAAGAAAGGCCTCAATGAAATTCATTGAGGCCTTTTTTATGAGTTAAGTAGATACCTTATTTTTTATAAAGCACTTTTTTAATGGCAGCAACCACATCTTGGTCGTTAGGCAACCAGGCCTCAAACAATACAGGTGAGAAAGGCGCAGGCGTATCCGCTGTATTTACTTTAACCACTGGGGCATCCAAATAATCAAACGCTTTCTCTTGCACTTGGTAGGTGATCTCTGTAGAAACGTTGCCAAATGGCCAAGCCTCTTCGACAATAACTAGTCGATTGGTTTTCTTCACGGAAGCCAAAACCGTATCTATATCCAAGGGACGAACAGTTCTCAAGTCAATCACCTCCACAGAAATGCCTTCAGCCGCCAATTTTTCAGCTGCTTTGTGCACCTCTTTGATGATTTTTCCAAACGATACTACGGTGACATCATTACCTGTGCGCACTACGTCGGCTACTCCTAATGGAATGGTATATTCTCCTTCTGGCACTTCTCCTTTATCGCCATACATCTGCTCAGACTCCATAAAAATCACTGGATCAGGATCCTGAATGGCTGATTTCAACAAACCTTTGGCGTCTTTTGGATTAGAAGGAACTACCACTTTAAGCCCTGGCGTATTGGCATACCAGCTTTCAAAAGCTTGGGAGTGCGTTGCCGCCAACTGTCCTGCAGAAGCAGTAGGTCCGCGGAAAACTATAGGAATAGGAAACTGTCCACCGGACATCTGTCTCATTTTGGCCGCGTTGTTGATGATCTGATCAATGGCTACCAAAGAGAAGTTAAAGGTCATAAACTCGACAATGGGTTTGTTGCCATTCATGGCAGAACCTACAGCAATCCCGGCAAATCCCATCTCTGAAATAGGCGTATCCAAAACGCGGTCTGGACCAAATTCATCCAACATGCCCTTAGATGCCTTGTACGCTCCGTTGTACTCTGCTACCTCTTCGCCCATCAAATACACCGTGGGGTCTTTTCTCATTTCTTCAGACATCGCCTCGGCGATGGCCTCTCTAAACTGTATTGTTCTCATGGATGTCTTGCGCTTTAAGCGTGAAATTATAGGAGGCAAAAATAATCAATTATTGCGGTTAATCAGAGCGCGAAAAACAAAATATCGGAAAAAATTTATTATGCATGCATAGTAAAATCGATAGTTTTTTGACCTATATTTGGTAGGCTATTCAATCAATCCACACCTTATGAAGATTCTGGTCTGTATCAGCAACGTGCCGGACACAACGGCAAAAATCAATTTTAAAGACAACGACACCCAGTTTGACACCCAAGGGGTTCCCTTTGTCATCAATCCCAACGATGAATTTGGCTTGACACGCGCCATGTGGTTTAAAGAACAAAACGGCGCGGTGGTTGACGTAGCTACTGTGGGTGATTCCTCGGTAGAAGCTACCTTGAGAAAAGCTTTAGCCATAGGAGCTGACGAGGCATACCGCATTGACACACCTGCGTTGGACGGTTTTCAGGTCGCCAGAGAACTCGCCGCTTTAGTTAAGGAAAACGGATATGATCTGGTTATTGCCGGACGAGAATCAATTGACTACAATGGAGGAATGGTTCCTGGTATTATGGCCGGAATTTTAGGCTATAGTTTTGTGCATAAATGCATCGAACTCCAAATTGACGGACAAACCGCCACGGCAGTTCGGGAAATAGACGGAGGAAAAGAGACGCTGACGGCTCAACTTCCACTGGTGATCGGAGGGCAAAAAGGACTGGTAGAAGAAAAAGACCTAAAAATACCCAACATGCGCGGCATTATGATGGCTCGACAGAAGACGCTTCAGGTATTGCCGGGTATTCAAGCGAAATCCATGAGTCGCGATATTCACTTTGCCAAACCAGCGGCAAGAAATCAAACGACCATGATATCCAAAGACAATTTGGATGAATTAATCGAAAAATTACACACGGAAGCTAAGGTTATCTAAATCACTGTATATGTCTGTACTTATTTACGCTGAACAAGAACAAGGAATATTCCGCAAGCAAAGTTTAGAAGCTGCCTCTTATGCCAGTGCATGGGCGCAAGCTCAAGGGACTTCCGCTGAAGCGGTGGTATTTGGCAACGCCCATTCAGATACATTGGCCCAATACGGTATCCGTAAACTTCACATCGTCAACGGGGATCAATCGGAACGTTTTGAAGCCCATAGCCATGCTTGGGCCATCGCTCAAATCGCCAAGGAATCAGGAACAAAATTGGTCGTGTTAGGCGCTAGTGCCAATGCGCAAAGTATAGCCCCCTTGCTAGCTGTTCATCTAGATGCTGCCTATGTTTCCGGGGTTGTTTCTATGCCCGAGGCCAGTGCCCCGATGACGTTTACAAGAACAGTCTTTACCAACAAAGGATTTAGTCAAACCGAAGTTTCCAGCGAAGTAGCCATCATCAGCCTATCGGCCAATGCCTATGGTGTACACCCAAATCCGGTCTCGTGCAGCAGCACAGAAACAAACCTCCCTGAACTGAAAGCTCAGGCCAAAACAACACCTGGTTTAATCGATAAAGTGCAGGGTAAAATAAGCATCGCCGATGCAGAAATTGTAGTCTCTGCCGGAAGAGGATTAAAAGGACCAGAAAATTGGGGGATGATCGAAGAGCTCGCTCAAGTGCTCGGAGGGGCTACTGCCTGCTCTAAGCCGGTTTCCGATCTCGGTTGGAGACCACACTCAGAACACGTGGGTCAAACCGGAAAACCAGTAGCCAGTAACTTATACATTGCCGTAGGTATCTCGGGAGCGATACAACACCTGGCTGGGGTAAGCGCCTCAAAAACAAAAGTGGTTATCAATACAGATCCTGAGGCACCATTTTTCAAAGCAGCGGATTACGGTATCGTGGGAGACGCATTTGAAGTAGTCCCTCAATTGATTGAAAAAATCAAGGCTTTTAAGTCCCAAAACGCTTAAATTTTTTATAAATTGCTCCATCTAAACGAGGCCTTTGGTATCCGCCAAAGGCCTCCTTTTTCACAACGATGCAGCTGATTCCGCTCACCATTAAGGGTATCTCTTACAGCCAGACGCAAAATGGGGCTTACGCTCTTATTTTGAATGAATTAGATGGCCCTAGAAAACTACCCATCGTCATCGGTGCCTTTGAAGCTCAGTCGATAGCCATCGCTTTGGAAAAAGATATTCAACCGCCGCGTCCCCTCACCCACGATTTATTTAAAAACACGGCTGAACGATTTGGCATTCACCTCTCCAAAGTAATTATTCACCAACTCAACGACGGGGTATTTTATTCCAGTATGATTGTGCGTCAGGATGATTTGGAGGAAGTGATCGATGCGCGAACTAGCGATGCCATAGCGCTTGCTTTGCGGTTTAAGGCCCCTATTTTTACCTACGAACACATACTGGAACAGGCAGGAGTTGTCCTTCAAATTGAAGAAGAAACAAAATTCAGTGTCAAGAACCCAACGGACAATAAACCCCATCAAGAAGCCCAAGAGCCCTATACAGACTATTCCTCCATGGATTTAGACGCATTAGAATCTGCACTTGAGCTGGCTGTACAACAAGAAAACTATGAACAAGCCGCAAGAATTAGAGATGAAATTTCCAAACGCAACTAAGCTGATCGCTACCGCAGTCGGTTTGTGGCTGTTTTCAGCCATCCCCCTTTGGGCACAGGAACCAGTAAACCAAACTGAAGTACTTAAATCGAGTACTTTAGGCCTTAGCAGTATCCTTAGAGGGGTACTTGGCATGGTCAGTTTAATCGGTATTGCCTATCTATTTTCGGCCAATCGAAAAGCCATTCGATGGAAAACCGTAGGGATTGGCCTGGGCTTACAGTTCCTACTGGCCCTTGGAGTGCTCCAGTTGGTCTGGGTACAAAACTTTTTCAGCATGATTGGGCAATTATTCCTGAACATACTGGATTACACCTTAGCTGGAAGTCAGTTCTTGTTGGGCAACCTTCTCGATTTAAACAATCCATCTATTGGATACATTTTTGCTTTCCAAATCCTACCCACCATCATCTTTTTCTCCGCATTGACCTCAGTGCTCTTTTACCTGGGTGTTATTCAGAAAGTTGTTAGAGGGCTGGCCTGGTTATTGACAAAGTCGCTGGGCATTTCAGGGGCTGAATCACTGTCCGTCGCTGGAAACATCTTTTTAGGACAAACGGAAGCACCGCTTTTGATCAAAGCCTATTTGGCCAAAATGACCAAATCAGAAATGATGCTGGTGATGATTGGTGGTATGGCCACCGTGGCAGGTGGTGTGTTGGCTGCGTATATTGGATTTCTTGGGGGAAATGACCCCGAGATGAGGTTAGCATTTGCCCGACATCTTTTGGCAGCGTCGGTCATGGCGGCTCCAGGTGCCGTTGTAGTCGCTAAAATACTCTATCCACAAACAGAAACCATTGACACCCATATCGAAGTGTCTTATGAAAAAATCGGAACGAATTTCTTAGATGCCATTGCCAATGGCACAACCGAGGGGCTAAAATTGGCGGCCAATGTGGGGGCTATGTTGTTGGTATTTGTCGCATTTATCGCGCTATTCAATGGAGTTTTTGGGTGGATAGGAACCGTCACACCCATCAATGACTGGATGGCTGCCCATACAGCGTATCAAAGTTTATCCTTAGAATCGGTTATGGGGCTTATATTTTCACCGCTGATGTGGTTGATCGGCGTAGCCGCTGAAGACATTACACTGATGGGGCAACTCTTAGGAGTCAAGCTGGCTTCCAGTGAATTTGTGGCCTACACCCAACTGGCGAGCCTCAAGGACATGACCCAAGCCACCCATTTCACCTACAACAAGTCGGTGATTATGGCGACGTATATGTTGTGTGGATTTGCCAATTTTGCATCGATCGGCATTCAGATTGGCGGCATTGGATCACTGGCGCCCAATCAAAGAAAAGTACTTTCTGCATTTGGACTCAAGGCTGTTTTAGGAGGATCATTGGCTTCGTTAATCTCTGCCACGATCGCCGGAATTATATTGGGATAAAGACACAGAGTGAAGAACATATCATGAAACAATACCACGAACTGCTGCAACACATCAAGGACCACGGTGTCCAAAAAGGAGACCGCACAGGAACGGGTACGCTCAGCGTATTTGGCTACCAAATGCGGTTTGATCTAGCCGAAGGGTTTCCCCTGGTGACTACAAAAAAACTACACCTCAAATCGATTATCTACGAATTGCTCTGGTTTCTCCGGGGAGATACCAACATCGCTTATCTACAAGAAAACGGTGTGCGCATTTGGAATGAATGGGCGGATCACAACGGGGATTTAGGGCCTGTTTATGGACACCAATGGAGAAACTGGAACAGTGAAGAAATAGATCAAATCACCGAATTGATCCAGACATTAAAAACCAACCCAAACAGCAGACGCATGTTGGTATCTGCCTGGAATCCGTCCGTGTTGCCAGATACCCAACAGAGTTTTGCGGAAAATGTAGCCCAAGGCAAAGCAGCGCTTCCTCCGTGCCACGCATTTTTTCAATTCTATGTAGCCGAAGGAAAACTATCTTGTCAACTATATCAACGCTCAGCAGATGTGTTTTTAGGTGTTCCTTTTAACATTGCCTCCTACGCGCTGCTGACTATGATGATCGCCCAAGTATGTGGTTTTGAGCCCGGTGATTTCATACATACCTTAGGGGACGCCCATATTTACAACAACCATTTAGAACAAGTGGACCTTCAACTATCCAGAGCCCCGAAGCCACTTCCTAAGATGCATTTAAATCCCAAGGTTACCGATATTTTTTCCTTTGAATTTGACGATTTTACCCTGGAAGGCTATGATCCACACCCACATATTAAAGGGGCTGTAGCCATATGAGCACGACACATCTTTGCTTGATCGCCGCTATAGGCACCAACAGAAGTTTGGGCAAAGAAGGTAAATTGCTGTGGCATTTACCGGATGACTTTGCGCATTTTAAACACACCACTATGGGGTACCCCATCATCATGGGGCGAAAAACCTTCGAAAGCTTTCCAAAACCACTCCCGGGCAGGAAACACATTATCATCAGCCGCAACCAGGACTATTCAGTGAGTCACCCCGATTGTTTTGTCGTACATGATTTAGAGGAAGCTATAGAACTCGTCAACGACTCAGCCATTGCATTTGTTGTAGGCGGTGGTGAAATATACTCATTGGCCCTTTCGAAGGCTCAAGAAGTATGCCTAACCGAAGTAGATGGGGTATTTGAAGCTGATGCGTTTTTTCCAGTGCTCCATCCCGATGAATGGGAACTTGTCGAGTCGATCGCTCATCAACAAGACGAAAGACACGCGTATAGCTTTAAGATAAACACCTACCTCAGAACCCTCTAAAAATCCGCAGAGATATGCACCTCTGCATCTTTAGGGGCAAATGCTCGCATCACTTCCAAAGAACCATTGGTTAAAAAAACTGCACGTCCTTGTTCATGCGGTGATTCGTGTGGCCAAAGATGAAGTATTTGCCTAGCTACGGCATCACTTGGGTCAATAATTTGAAACACTCCGGGGAACAGGGATTCAATTACTGGGATTAAAAACGGATAATGGGTACAACCCAACACGAGCGTATCCACTCCTTGCTCTACCATGGGAGAAAGATAGCGCCACAGCAGAGAGCGCACCTCTTCACCCATTAACTGACCTTGCTCTATCTGCTCAACCAATCCATCTCCGTGCTGAATCACCAAGGTATACCCTGAACCATAAGCTTGAATTCTGCTGTGAAATAACCCGCTGGATATGGTGCCTCGAGTGGCCAACACCCCAATGACCTGTGACTGGGTGCGTAAGGTAGCAGGCTTAATCGCTGGTTCTATACCGACAAACGAAACAGGATATCTGGCCCTTAAGTGGGCGATAGCATTGGTCGTAGCCGTATTGCATGCCACCACAATCATGGTGGCTCCTTGAGCCAAGAGAAACTCTGTCAACACCTCCGTACGGCTCACTAAGGCGTCCAAGGACAACAAACCATAGGGTGCGTGGGCGCTATCAGCCAAATACAGGGTATCGACCCCCGGCAATAACCGGTGAGCAGCATGCCAAATCGATGTACCTCCCACTCCAGAATCGAAAAAACCAATCATAGGTCCAGTGCTTTCCATAGTGCAAGGATATAAAAAAAACCGCACAGAGGCGGTTTTTACATGAAGCTTAGTATGACTACTAGAAGCCCAATTCTTTTTTCACGGCAGGAAGCAAATCAGTCCCTTGAGCGACGATCAAACCTGAACCTTGAGTAGCATCAATTACGTAGTCAAATCCTTGGGCTGCGGCTACTTTCTCAATAGCTTTCTTGGCTTTCTCAGAAATAGGACCAAATAAATCCGCTTGTTTTTTCTGCAATTCTTGTTGTGCAGTTTGCTGAGCCTCTTGGATAGAGCGCTCGTAACCTTGTAGCTCTAGAGCTCTTTTTTCATTCTCTTCTTTAGACTTTGCCGCAGACTCGTTAGAATAAAGGGTGTACTTATTTCTCAATTCTGTCATCGAGTCTTCGATATCCGCTCTATAGGTTTCAGACAATTTTTGCAATTCCGCCTCAGCAGCTTTCATCTCTGGCATGTCCATCAACAATTCTTGAACGTTGATATGCGCCACTTTGCTTTGGGCTTGAGCCATAGAGGTCATGCCTACAAATACTACCAGGGCCAATGCGATTTTCTTCAATGATTTCATAGGGTCAAAATAAATAGATGTTAGATAATTTTCTGGATAAGTGGTCAAATATAACGATATTATTGAATCGTGTCTTTCTTTTTGGCGCTAGTTTGTGATCTTGCCTTACGCGCCTCGAGCATTTTTTGTTTATTGGCCTCAAATTGAGCCACGCGAGCAGCGCGAATACTGTCTTGTTGTTGTTTTTTGGTCAGCAAGACTTGATTTTTGGCCTCGTTTTTGGCCTCCAGCGCTTGAGTCCGCAACGTTTCTTTTTCTTGTTCCGCCGCTATGCGCTGTTCTTGAGCCTCAGTGGGTTCTGGAGCTTTGATTCGGTCGTTAATCACTTGATCGCTCAAGCTGTATTCTTCTTTGAGCTGTGCTTTAGACAATAGGCGAATCAATTCATCACTCAGGTCATATCTTTTTTGTGCGTAAAGCATCACCGCATCGGAAGATTTCTCAAAAATGAAGTCGTACCCTTTTTCGGCTCCTAACTTCCTGATGGCCTCGTATACTTGATCTTGAATAGGCTCCATCATTCCTTTACGGGCGATCATCAAATCTCCTTCAGGACCGAATCGCTGCTGTCTATACTGCATCAATTCCTGGGTAGCCGCATTGATTTCCGTTTCCCGATCTTGAATCAATTCTGGGGTAAGCAAAGGTCGTTCTTGGGCCAATACCTGCTTTAATCCAGCGATCACCTCTTCTCTTGCTTGGGCTTCTTTTTTCCAATCCTCTACACGTGCCTCTAAATTCTTTTGCGCTTGGGCATAGGCGGGTAATGAGGCCAACACCTCATCGAGATCCACATAAGCTACCCGCACACTTCTTTGAGCTACAGCACTGGGTGCAACCATCAAGAAAACAAATAATGCGATATAGCCTAAGGCGGTTTTCATCTGTTAAAACTGTTGTCCAATAATAAAATGTGTCTGCCAACCGCTTGGCCCAAAGGAGCTTGGCTGGTTGTCTTGGTCAAATCCATAACCAAAATCAACCCCCAACAAACCGAAAGCAGGCATAAATATACGAATTCCCACACCCGCTGAACGCTTGGCGTCAAAAGGATCAAAAGTGCTAAAACGATCAAAAGCATTACCTGCCTCGAGGAATGTCATGGCAAATATAGACGCAGAGGGCTTTAGCGTCAACGGATAACGCATCTCCATGGAGAATTTATTGTACACTAATCCACCTTCTTGTTGGCCTGTGAGCTCATCCACCGGAGTCAGCGATTGATTTTCATAACCGCGCAACTGGATCATATCACGTCCATCCATGGTGAAGTTACCCATACCATCACCGCCGACAAAGAAACGCTCAAAAGGCACATCCCCTATGTCTTGGTTATAGTTTCCAAGGAAACCAAATTCAGCATTGGCTCTCAAGACGAATTTGCCAAACAGGCGGGTATACCAATCTCCTTTAAACTTGACTTTGTAGTACTCTAACCATTTAAAACGCTCTTCTTCCAAGGTCTCTAAACGTTGTAAATCCAACGTAGACGCCTCGCCTATTCTTCTTCGCGCCACAATATCTTCAGCCTCTTCTCTAATCGAAGCAAAATCTTTTTTGCTGCCCATTAATGAAAAAGGAGGAGTCAACTTGGCAGTGATGTCAAAACGGGAACCCTCTGTGGGGAATATAGGATTAGGTCCTGAAGAATTTCTGGACACCCCAAAAGTATAGGAAAGCGCATTCGAGGTACCATTACCGAAATTAAACAATCCAATGTTGTAGTTATTGAAGTCGTACTGCTGGTATCCAAGAGCATGAGATACGGTAAAATAATCGTCAGGCCACTGCAATCTTTTGGCTAAACCTACAGATAATCCTGTGATGGCAAATGATCTGTTTTTATCTACATCCCTCAGGGCATAATCGAAGGCAAACTGCTGAGTACGCGACAGGTTGATATTGAATTGAACGGGTTTGCGACCTCCCAACCAAGGTTCAGAGAAATTCAAACTGTACACCCTAAAAGTTCGGCTGGCTTGTAACCTTAAGGCAAATGTCTGCCCATCACCCATCGGAACGGGTTGATACGATTCCTTGTCAAAAATATTTTGGATGGAAAAATTGCTAAACGACAGGCCTAGCGTTCCGATAAATCCTCCTCCGCCATAACCTCCTTGAAGTTCAATCTGACTGGAGCCTGATTCCACTAAATTATACGCTATGTCTACAGTACCTGTATTCGGATCTGGATTTTGGATGTCTGGCGCAATTTGTTCGGCATCAAAAAAACCAAGCTGACCTAACTCGCGAATCGTGCGCATGATATTGTCCTTGGAATATTTTTGACCAGGCCTGGTGCGCATCTCTCTGTAGATTACGTGGTCATTGGTCTTTTCATTACCCGACACATAAACGTGGTTCAGGAACGACTCTTTACCCTCGATAATTCTGATCTCAAAATCAATGGTGTCGTTGGCTGCAGAGACCTCAACAGGATTGATGCTCGAAAACAAGTATCCGTTGTTCTGGTATAAGTTAGTGATGTCTTCTGCATCAGGTTTGGTTTTGTCTTGAACGCGTTCGCGCAGCAATACCCCATTGTAGGTATCCCCCTTTTTAATCCCCAACACCTTGGACAAAATGTGGTCAGGATATACCGTATTTCCTACAAAATCGATTGTTCCAAAATAATACTTGCGCCCCTCTTCAACCTTGATCTTTACAGAAATAAGACTGGAGTTATGGTTGATCAGTGTGTCACCCAATACCCGGGCATCCCGGTATCCATTAGAAGCATACACATCGATCAGCTTGGTTAAATCCTCGGTGTAGTCCTCAGGAATGTATTTGGACTTTTTCCAAAAACGATAGATGGCTTTTGATTTGGTTTTTTTCAAGGCCTTACGCAGTTTAGCATCCGATAAAGCCTCGTTGCCTTCAAAAATAATTTGACGGATTTTTACTTTATCTCCGCGATCGATGTTTACCCGCATCTTTTGTGCATTGACCGCCGTGGTATCATCTATAGTGACGATGGATACTTTTGTGTTTAGGTAGCCTTCTTTCTTGTATTTGTTTTCCAGGTAATTTTTGGTGTTGGAAATCAAACTTTTGGTGATTTTTTTTCCTTTTTTTAAGTCGGTATCCTTTAGTATATCATCCACCTTTCTAAACGAAATACCTTTAACATCCACATCTGAAAGCACTGGTCGCTCTTGGATAGCCAGCTCCAGGGACACGTGATCTCCATCGCTGTTGGTGATGTATAAGTTGATATCGCTGAACAATTCTAGATCCCACAGCTTGGAAATCATCGTAGCTACCTGTTCGCCAGGCAGTGTGATGGTCATTCCCTCCCGAAGTCCAGTATACGTTTTTACGGTTTGTTCGTTATAAGTCTTTAGACCTGTTACGCGTAATGTATCGATTTGGTATTTCTTGCCCTCCTCAAAATTGAGCTTTTGATCTTGCGCCCAGCCTGAAGCCCCACTAAGCAGTAAGGCGGCGATCAAGCACGTATGCCAAATGAGCGCTTTAGGACTGAACTTGTTCACTTGTTTTTCCAAATCTTCTCTCTCTATGTTGATAACTTATAAAGGCATTTTCTAGGGAATTTTCATCAAATTCCGGCCAAAATTCCTCGGTAAAATATAATTCTGCGTATGCGATCTGCCACAATAAAAAATTGC
Source organism: Bacteroidota bacterium (assembly GCA_041163765.1). Taxonomy (GTDB): domain Bacteria; phylum Bacteroidota; class Bacteroidia; order Flavobacteriales; family Flavobacteriaceae; genus MAG-120531. The sequence goes on from JBEAQS010000075.1 coordinate 12,853, forward strand.
TGATGCGCTGTTCTCCACTAGTGCGGATCAACAGGTC
>JBEAQS010000076.1:0-8261 GCA_041163765.1 Bacteroidota bacterium
ACACCATTCATGGATTTTTTGGTCAGCCATTGGTATAGAGGGTGCTGATTGGATCCCTTAACATCGATCTTATCGGTCATGACAAAATTCACCCCGAAGGTTGCTGAGCAGAACTCTTGAATTTCTTCATTGCTTCCAGGCTCTTGGTTGCCAAACTGGTTGCAAGGCAAACCGATGACCACCAAACGATCTTTATGCAGGTTATGCAACATCTGTAGATCCTCGTACTGTTTGGTAAATCCACACTTGGAAGCCACATTGACAAATAGAATCTTTTTGCCTTTAAAGGTTTTTAAATCGATGGGTTTCCCGGTGATCGATTTAAGCTCAATCCCATACAATGATTTGGGTGGGTTGACTGGAGTTTGTGCTTTAGCACCAAATAGGCAAGTAAATATTCCGAACATCAATAGTTGTTTTATCATGGGTTAAGGTTTTAAGATTCCAGGTATTCCGGCTGGTTTTTTGGTTTGCCAGTCAAACGCAGGGGCTTTTTTGGCTACAGGAGCGATTTCATCTAAGGTGTTGGCCTCGTATACCACACCGTTCTTCACCACATGGGTAAGGGTGTTGGTATGGCGGATATTTTCCAAAGGATTTTGATCCATGACCAAGATATCGGCAAGTTTTCCTGGGGTCAATGTACCTAGGTCTCCGTCCAATCCCAAGGCGGTTGCTCCAGAGATGGTGGCAACACGCAAAGCTTCATGTGGGGTCATTCCCCCGCTGGCTACTGACCATAGCTCCCAGTGATACCCCAAACCTTGTAGCTGGCCATGGCTGCCCACACCGCCGATACCTCCGGCGCGCATCAGGTCGGTCATGAATTCCGCATGTTTTTTAAACACGTGCTCTTGGTCCATAAACCAACCTGGTCTTCGTCTTGATTTGGAAGCGAGTTCGGTATAGGGCGTGAAATACTGCATTTTTGGATCGCTGTACGGATTCTCTCTCGAGTAGTAGTAGTTTTCCGCCCAAGGACCACCGTAGGATACGAGCAGTGTCGGTGTGATGGCCATTTTAGACTCAGCAGCAGTGGTGACCACATCGTTGTAGATCGGATAAATAGGCAATGAATGTTCATGTCCTGGATATCCATCCAGCATATTGACCATGTTTTGTTTGAAGTCCAATCCGCCTTCGGTGGTCGGCATCAATTCAAGTTCCTTGGCCGCCATAATGATCCACTGACGCTGTTGGCGGTTCCCCACCAAATACATTTTAATGGTTTTGGTTTGGTAGTAAGTGCTGTATTGTTTGAGCACATCCTTGGCGTGCTCCAAGCTCTTGATGTTGTAGCCCCAGTAACCTACACCAGGTCCTGTGCTGTACACTCTAGGACCGTGAATCATCCCCGCATCGACCATGTCCGCGTACGTAAGTACATCGGTTGTCGCTGTTTGCGGATCGCGGGTGGTGGTTACCCCATAGGCGAGGTTAGCGGAGTAGATCCACACCTGGTTTTTGTGTACGCCCCACTGAGGCCACATATGGGCGTGGGTGTCGACAAATCCAGGGGTGAGGGTTTTTCCTTGAACATCGATGATCTTCGTTCCTTGAGGCACCTCAAGCGTTCCTGAAGCCCCGATCTGCGCTATTCTGTTGTTGTGGATCAATACATCACCCCGCTCAATGACTTGATCGCCTTCCATGGTGACTAAGCGCCCCCCTTGAAGCAAGGTATAGCCTTGAGGAATGGCGCGTGTGTAGTAGGCCTTAATGGGCAACTCTTCAGCCCTGTATCCCGGATCTTTGTCCTCTTTTTTATCCTTTTTCTCCGCGTCTTTTGGAGCGTCCTTCGCGGCCAATGCTTTGGCTTTAGCCGCATCAGCCACACTGTCCTTGTAGGCTTTGGCACGGTCCAAATCGTAGGTGAAATGACTTGCTCCAAGCGACCAGTAGACTTTTTTGCTGTTGTCGGACCACTGGGCAAATTCGCCCCCGAGCACGGTCAGTTTTTCAGCGGGGAACGAGGCCTTATCGGCATCTGCCACCGAAATATTTGGGGTAGCACCGATTTTTGGGATGAGCACCGTGTATAAATCGTTATTGATCTTGGCCAATGCCTTCTGTCCATTGGGCGCGATCAAGATTTCTGAAGGTCTTGAGGCGGTATTGTTTTCTCTCCATCCTTCTTCAGCACTGGGTAGCGCTGCGTGGTCGTGGTCTTTGCCAAATACATCCGAAGAACCATAAGTTTTGATCCCGGTCAGTTTTAGGTGTTCTTTTTCGTCCGTTCCGTCCCATCGGATGGAAATCAATCCTTTACTGCCGTGGTTTAAGTAGACTCTATCTTCTGTTTTGGTGAAGTGAGGACGTTCTCTTCCTTTGGTTTTGTCGATGATTTGCACCGATCCTCCATTGGGAGAAATCCAAGCTAGTTGCTCTTGAGCTCTCGACTCAAAGGGCTCTACGGCATCGTCGATGACCTGGGCGCTACCCATCACAAAAGCGATGCGGTTGCTGCGGTACGACCAAGCAGGAGTACTGTAGTACGCAGGTGTTTGGGTTAAACGGGTGACCGTGGTTTTCTTGCCAAACACCGCTTTATAGAGGTGTCCGCCGCCCGTCTGCCAGGTGGTAAACACCAAAGCGGTTCCGTCTGGAGACCAGGCGGGCTGTGCCTCCACAAAATTGTGTTGGCTCACGCGAACCGGAGTTCCACTGGGCAAGTTCATCACATAAAGTCGGTTCAGGGCTGTAAAGGCCAATCTTTTTCCATCCGGAGAAACCACTCCGTCTCTGATCTGGGTGGCCGTAGCCTTAGTGTCGTCTGAAATAGGGTATTTAAAGGAGAGCTGAGGTCCTAAATCGAGTTGTGCATCAACCGTGAATGGAATTTCCGTGGCGCTGTTGCTAGCGATGTCGATGGCGTGAATTTTACCCCCATATGAGGCGATTAGTTTTTTGCTGTCCGGCGTAAACGACATGGCGGGAAGCACACCCATGGGGGCGATCGATTCCTGTTCGTCTCTCTGCACGGGATACGCGAGCCAACGCTCCTTGCCGTCTGCTAAATTTCTGAGGACTAAACCGGTTTGTTCTTCAAATCTACTTCCGTAGACCATCCATCGACCATCCGGAGACAGGGTAGGGGTAAACGCAGATCCGTAGCGGCTTGTCAAGGTTTCTGTGTCCCCATCCTCCAAGTTAAATCGCATGATCTGGTATTGCGGGAGTTGGGCATTGTAGTTCCAAGCCCCATTTCTGCGGGAGAAATAAATCGACTGACCATCCGGGCTATACGCTGGATCGATGGTCTTTAGGTTGGCGGGCTCTTTGATTAATTGGGCGCCACCTCCACCATCTTTGTGGTAGATGTATGGCTTCATGTTGCGGCGACCCTTGGTGCCTACAATGTATTGGCCGTCTGGACTCCAGTCTGCTGAGGCGTATAATTGGTCGTTGTCTTTGGTCAACGCCTTGGGCTCACTTCCTTCTTTTAATTCAAGAGTCCATATGTTGTCTGATCCGCTTTTATCGGAGATAAATACGATGGAATTTCCATCTGGACTGTATTTGGGGTGTACGTCATAGGGAACTCCTTGGGTAATCGCTTTGGCAGCCCCTCCCGTGATCGGCATCTCGTAGATATCGCCCATCAGGTCAAAAACAATTTTTGTTCCACTGGGGTGAACATCCACCGAAATCCAAGTGCCCTCTTGGGTAGAAAATTGGACCTTACGCCCTGGTTCTAAGGGAAGTTCTTTGGTGGCTTTTTTCACCACACTGTCTTTGGTCTTTACCCCAGTGCTGTCAGCGGGTGTTTGCGCCCAAGTCCATGAGGCCAAGCCAAGAGCGGCTATTAAGGCCCAAGTTTGTTTTTTCATCGATATGTTTTAAGGTGGTAAAAGGTACAAATATTTTTGATTGATTATCTTTAGGAAAAATTAAACAAACACGACAAGCTATGGGAAAATGGGGGATTAAATGGGCATTGTTAAGTCTGCTCTTCACCGCGATGGTCCACGCACAAAAAAAACCTGCTGGTTTGGGCCGATTGGATTCGATAACCAAGGGAATGACGGCAGATACCGGACTGGTCACCGTCTACATGCAGGGGGATCAAAACAAGCTGTTTTGGGCCATACCCGATTCTCTATTTGGCACACCATTGCTGATGGTCAGTCGTTATGTTCAACTGCCCACAGATTTTGCTGCCTATAAAAATGCGGGAAGTAAAACGGCCGAGCAAGTGGTCGTGTTTACCAAAAAAGGGACCAAAGTTTTGTTGCAACAGCAGTCCTACATCAATCAGGCAGACCCTGAAAGTCCAATTGCCCAAAGTGTAGAAAAGAACAATTTTGCGCCAATTTTGGCTGTTTTTGACCAAAAAAACAAAGAAAATGATCGAGTTTTGATCGAAATGACTGATTTCTTCATGGATGATTCTCCGGGGATGAATATTGTTTCCTCTTCTGAAAAGGAACAGTACAAAATGGGTGGGGTCGACAAGAAAAGGAGTTTGATCGATCGCTCAGTTGCTTATCCCCTAAATGTGGAGACCACGCATACCTTAACGTACAACGCCAACAAACCACCTAGAGGGAATCGGGGCAATACCCTGAGTATACAGGTCAATCACTCGCTGATTGCCTTGCCAAAACAACCGATGACCGAGCGCAGAGTAGATTCCAGAGTGGGCTGGTTTTCCTTGGAAAAGTATAACTATTCATCGGACGCGCTCAAATCGGATAATTACCGCATTGCCCGACGCTGGCGCATGGAGCCATCTGATCCTGAGGCCTATGCCCGAGGTGAGTTGGTCACCCCCAAGAAACCGATCGTTTTTTATTTGGATCCAGCGACGCCAGAGCGATGGAGGCCCTATTTTAAGCAAGGGATCGAAGATTGGGCCCCTGTTTTTGAGCGCGCAGGATTTAAAAACGCTATTGTGGCCAAAGACCCACCAAGTGCGGACCAAGACCCCGAGTTTAGCCCGGAGGACGTGCGCTATTCCACGGTTCGCTATGTGGCTTCGACCACGCGCAATGCTACGGGACCTTCGGTAGCTGATCCGCGCAGCGGTGAGATTTTGGAGAGCGATGTCATTTGGTACCACAACCATTTGCGCTCTTACCGCAACAGATACCTCATCGAAACCGCAGCGGCCAACCCTTCAGCAAGAACCCTTGATACTCCCGAAGAAGAAATAGGGGAAATGATGCGCCGCGTGATCGCCCATGAGGTAGGACACGCCTTGGGACTGCCCCACAACATGAAGGCCAGCTCAGCTTACCCAGTGGATTCATTGCGCTCGGCAGACTTTACCCAGAAAATGGGGATTGCCGCGACGATTATGGATTACGCACGCTATAATTACGTCGCTCAACCCGGAGATGAAGGTGTGCGCTTTGTCCGGCAAATGGGCCCTTACGACGATTACGCCATAGAATGGGGCTACCGGTATTTTTCCGATGAGCACCAAGGGGCGCAGTGGCTAAAGTCATTTGTCGATGAGCGTTCGATGAACCCTCTCTATCAGTTCGGCAGTGGCGGATTGGATCCCAATGCCCAAACAGAAAATGTGGGTGATGATCCGGTCAAGGCATCTAGATATGCGTTGAAGAACCTAAAAATAGTCGCCAAAAACCTGGAGTCTTGGACGACGCCTGTCGGTGCCGATTACGAGGACTTAAAGGAATTGCATACGGAACTAATCGATGCGTACCGCAGATACATCAACCATGTCATCGCCTTAGTGGGCGGCGTCAATGAAACCTTTGCACTCAAAGGACAGGCGGCTATGCCGTACCAGGTAGTTGCCAAAGACAAACAGCAAGAGGCCTTGTCTTTTTTACACCAGTCGCTTTGGTCAACCCCCTCTTGGCTGGTGGCCCCTGAAGTGGTGGGTCGATTTACGGATGAGGGTATGTTGTCTCGTGTGGAGCAATTGCAAAAGGCAGCGCTGTTTAGGTTGATGAGCACGGAGCGTTTGAATCAGATGGTATCCGCTGAGCAGACTTTGCCTGGCGATGGGTTGTCGGCACTTGAATTGATCGAAACCTTAAATGATCAGTTGGTAACGGAAAACCCGCTGAGCGATGTTTCCCTGCGCCATCTGCAAGCTGGATTTATGGAGCGTTTGGTAGAGATGATGGATGACCAGAAACTGGTTCCTTCCCTTAGGGCACAAGCTTTTGAACAACTAGAGGACATGACCGAAACGTTGCGCAAAAAGAAAAGAGGTTCCTCAGGGGCTGTAGAGGAACATTTGGAGTGGATGATCCACCAACTTAAACCTTACAAGGACTAAACTCAGCCATGCATTCAACGGACGCGCACCATCTTGATTCCACTCCCGCATTGGTTTGGAGTCCTTCCCTGGTAGGGACGTCGCGCTACGAGGCATTTGTCGCGTATTGTGCAGCGCATTGCCAGGACCAAGTGACCCAATACGCGGGGTTGCCACCTTGGAGTCCTGAAGCATTTCACCGATGGTCTACAGGGGATTTGCCTGGTTTTTGGGGCGCAGTTTCCGATTTTTTTGAGATTAACTGGACCCAAAAACCAGTGACTGTTTATGAGCCTGGTCCTTCATTTTATCAGACCCAATGGTTTCGAGGGGGCCAATTGAGTTATGCAGCGCATATATTGGCCCAAAAAACCGACGCGAGGCCGGCTTTGGTTGCTTTGGATGAACAAGGAACGGAACGCGTGATCTCGTGGGCCGATTTGGAAAAAGCGGTAGGACATTTGCAACAACAATTGTTAGCTGCAGGAGTTACTCAGGGAGATCGAGTGGTGGCTATGGCCAGAAACACACCTGAGACAGTCGCGGCGTTTTTGGCAGTCAATGGACTAGGGGCCATTTGGTCGAGCTGTGCTCCTGAATTTGGCGCAGAAGCGATCATTGATCGATGTGCCCAGATCGAACCAAAAGTTTTTTGGTACGCCCCTGAATACCCCTACAACGGCAAAGTCTTTGACCTAAAGGCCAAAGCCCAGCAGGTGATAGCCTCCCTGGATACATTGGCCTGGGCAGCACCTTTGGACGCTTCTATATGGGAACGCACTGATCCAGCTCCTGAAGTGCGCTGCATACCAGTTGATGCGGATCATCCGATCTGGATACTGTATTCCTCGGGCACCACCGGAAAACCAAAAGCTATAGTTCACCGCACGGCAGGTATGGTTATCGAACACGTCAAAGCTCTGGGACTGCACCAGGACGTCCAATCTGGAGAAGGGTATTTCTGGTACAGCACTACCGGGTGGATGATGTGGAATTACGCGTTATCCTCCTTGCTGTTGGGGGCGACGCTTTACCTGTATGACGGCGCACCAACGTATCCTGATGCTGGAGTTTTGTGGAGGTGGGCCGCCAGACACGGAATACATCATTTTGGTGCTGGAGCACCTTATTACGGCCATGCTTGTCAACAAGAAGATCCCCTTCACGGGAAGTCTTGGCCTGAACTAAAGACATTAGGTGCCACCGGAGCTCCGCTTTCCGCCACCGTCTTTGAAGGGATGCACGAACGTCATCCCAAGGCACAGATTATTTCTCTGTCCGGAGGTACCGATGTCTGTACGGCTTTTGTCGGTGGGCACTCCGCCTTACCGGTTTATGCGGGTTATTTACAGGCACCGAGTTTGGGCGCTGACGTTCAGTCATGGAGCCCAGAGGGTACTGTTTTGCTACGCGAATTGGGGGAGTTGGTGCTCACTAAGCCCATGCCTTGTATGCCGGTTTTTTTCTGGAACGACACCGATTTCTCACGATACCACAGCAGTTATTTTGACCGATTCCCCGGTGTGTGGTGCCATGGTGATTGGATGCGTGTTGACCCACCCTATGGGCTGCAGATCACCGGTCGCTCAGATGCTACACTCAATAGACAAGGCGTGCGTATCGGTACAGCGGAACTGTATCAAGCACTGGAAGATCTTCCTTGGTTGAAGGATTCCTTGGTGCTTGATCTAGAAGATCCTTCCGGGCAAAAAGCTTCCATGATGCCACTCTTTGTGGTTACGGATACCTTACAGGCCGATCAGATTCAGGAAATCAAAGACCAGTTAAGGAGAAGGTGCAGCCCTAGGCATGTACCTGACCGCATTTTTTGGGTTCGAGAAATCCCCTACACCTTAAGTGGAAAAAAACTCGAAGTTCCGCTTAAAAAGTGGCTGATGGGTATGCCCAAACACCAAGCGATGACGGTGGATGCTTTGAGAAATCCGAGTGCGCTCGATGATTTTGAGCAGTTGATTCCTCAGATCAAGCGATTTTTTACCCAAAGTTAACCTGCGCCGACAGTTAA
>JBEAQS010000077.1:0-5277 GCA_041163765.1 Bacteroidota bacterium
TGGCCCTAGGGGCACAAGCCAGATTCTTTGCACGTGTCGCGGGAAATAGCCCCAAAGAAATGACGGATCTATTTATAAAATGCCACCAATTTAAAGGAACTTCTCTCGTAGAAGTGCTTCAAAATTGCGTCATATTTAATGACGGATGCTTTAGCCATGTTACGGATAAATCAGTGCGGGAAGATAAGCAGTTGTATGTGGAACACGGCAAACCAATGATTTTTGGCAAAGAGCGCACCAAAGGCTTGATGCTCCAAGGACTAAAATTAGTGGTGGTAACTCTGGGAGAGGAGGGCATCACAGAAGCTGATATTTTGGTGCACGATGCAAAGGAACCCGATAGCACCTTACATCATATGTTGGTTTCCCTTCAGTATCCCCTAGTTACCGGTATTATTCGGGCAGTTCCAGACACTACATTTGAAGAACGACTCCACGAAGTGAAACAAGCTGCCGTCGCTAAAGCAAAGTACCACACTACCGATGAACTTTTCTTCTCCGGAGAAACGTACGAGGTAGGTGCATAAAAAAAGCACCCTCGTTTCTGAGGGTGCTTTCCAAACTAAAAATCAACTAAAATCAACCAGAGGTATGGAAACCACCCCATATCCTCCTTTATTGTTTTACAAAATTATTGGAAAAAACACGAAATTAAATTCAGACGTTTATCCAAAAAGTATATATTTATGACTTGTTATTCGTTTTGTGTTACAAAAACGTTAATTTAATACATCGCAACAGCCACATCTCCTCATGATTCAGCGCATCGACCCCATCTACGAAGAAGTACCTGCCGAATTTTCGGATGTATCACTTAAGTTTTTTGATTGCGAATTTCCCAACAAAAAAGAGGTAGGCTGGCACTTTCATATCGACTATGAGTTGGTGTACGTCAATGAGGGGTCTGGAAAAAGACACATCGGGATGCACTTGTCCAACTATACCGATGGCGAATTGGTGTTAATTGGGTCAAACGTCCCACACCACGGTTTCACTGATTACTTTACGGATACCCGAAAAGAAGTGGTGGTCCATTTTAAACCAGGTTTTTTGGGCAATGCGATTGAACAAGTACCCATATTCAAGAAAATCTGGGAATTGCTCACACTTTCTGATCACGGAATTGTTTTTTCAGAACAGGTGAAGCACTACATAGGATACCGACTCCTGGAACTAAAAAACATGGAGCCATTTCAACAATACTTGGAATTGATTGATATCCTCAACGAACTGGCGATCTCAGAAGACAAACAGATGCTCAATGCCAATGGAAAAGCATTTATCGGCAGTTTAAAAGAAAACGAACGGGTTAAAAAAGTATTCAACTACATTGAGCAGCATTTTAAAGACCCCATCAGTTTGGATGATGTAGCAGAGCTCATCCACATGAACCCAAGTTCATTTAGTCGTTTTTTCAAAAAAACAACCAACAAAACGTTTATTTCTTACTTGAACGAGTACCGACTCAACCACGCTATTCAGCTCCTGATGGAAACCGAGCTGGACATAAAAAACATCGGATATGAGTGCGGGTTCACCAACCTATCTAATTTCTTTAGGCACTTTAAAGCGCATACACAAACAACGCCCTACGACTACCGAAGAAAATTTTCTAAAGTCTAATTATCCCATCCGAAGACCGGCATCCAATCGTAAAACCGTTCCATTAAGGTAGTTGTTTTGGGCTATGTGATTGACCAGTTGGGCATATTCTGACACGCGACCTAATCGCTTGGGAAAGGGTACCTCAGCAGCCAATGATTGGGTCGCCTCCTGTGGAAGACCAGCCAACATATCTGTATCAAAAACGCCAGGTGCAATACCGACAACCCGAATACCTAAAGAAGCCCACTCGCGCGCTAGAGGAAGAACTAGTGCCGCTACACCGCCCTTGGAAGCCGCATACGCCGCCTGACCTTTTTGGCCTTCATAAGCCGCGACGGAGGCCGTAAGCACCACCCAACCGCGTTGACCCTCTAGATCAGGTTCCCCCTCAGACATCTGATGAGCGGCCAATCGAGTCAAATTAAAACTACCTGTTAGGTTGATGGAAATAGCTCGTTCAAAATCAGCCAAAGGCATCAACCCATCTCGACCTATCACCCGCTGTGCAGGAGCAATACCGGCACAATTGACCACGCCCCGCACTGCCCCCCACATTTGTTTTGCTTGAGCTAACGCATGGGTCAATAAATCGGTATCCAATACACTAGCTTGAACAGCCAAAAGTCGATCCCCGTATTGCTTCAAAAGTGGATCCAGCGGTTGAGGATTTAAATCAATCACCAACACACAATGACCGAATTCTAGAAAATAATCCACCACTGCGCGGCCTAAGCCCCGAGCACCTCCACTGACCACAACATATCCCGTTTGCTTCATCACGCTAATTTAAAGGAATGACAACAGATTGATAAGGCGCTAGAATTAACTCTTTCCCCTCTTGTATGAGTTGATCTACACTATTGATCCAAGGCTGTTTGCCTAAACTTAACCCTATGGGTGCCCAGCGCGCAGTTTGGTCAGAAAAATTGAGCACTACCAAACAGGATGCTTCACCCAATGTTCTGGTATATGCATATACTTGTGGGTGATCTTCTGCCAATAATTCATAGGCTCCGTAAACCAACACAGGATGTTCTTTCCGCAATCGGGTCAAGGATTTGAAATGATTTAATGGACTTGAAAGATCCGCTACCTGGTTTTCCACATTGATCACCCCTGTGTTTGGATTGATCTTCATCCACGGAGTACCCGTAGTAAAACCAGCTGAGGCATCTGCGGTCCACTGCATGGGAGTGCGCCCATTCTCTCGAGAAGTTTTGGCCAAAACCTTCATGTACTGATCTAAATCCTCCCCGTTGTATTTAGCTTTAGCATATCCATTAACCGCGGCCACATCCTGATAGTCCTCAATGCGGTCCATGCCTAAATTGGTCATCCCCAACTCATCACCGTAATACACATACGGTGTGCCCCTCATGGTCAACAAGAAGGTATTCAACAACTTGATCGAAGCCACCCTGTACTCTGGGGCGTCGTTGCCATAACGACTGACCAAACGCGCTTGATCGTGGTTGGACAAGAAAATGGACAACCACCCTTTTTCGGCAAACGATCGATCCCAATCCGTAAATACTTTCTTTAAGGTAGCCAGTGAATACCCGTCATATTTGGCCACATCTACTCCGTCAAAAGCGTAGGCCATCTGTAATTCTTGGCGCTGGGCGTCGACCAATTCATGCGCCTCCTCAAAACTGCGACCAGCACCTTCAGCCACACTGACCACCCCATAGGGGGCAAATACCTGCTGATTCATCTCCTTTAGGTAATCGTGAAGGCCTGGCTGCATCGCGTAGTATTGAATAAAATTCTTTTCAAATCCCTGAGGTAATTCAGGAAAGGTGGTGTCTTTTGCGGCAAACTGAAAAGCGTCCAACCTAAATCCATCCACCCCTTTTTGGGCCCAGAACTTCATCAAATCATAAACTTCTTGCCTTAATGCGGGGTTTTCCCAGTTTAAATCGGGTTGCTTATCCGCAAAATAATGAAGGTAATACGCGTCGGTGATGGAATCGTATTTCCAGGCGTCTCCCTGGGCATCAAATAAACTATACCTGTAGGGAGGCGTGCCTTTGGACGCAGGCCACCAATGGTAATAATCTCTGTAGGGGCTATTGACATCGGTGCGCGAAGCGATAAACCAAGGATGCTCATCACTGCTGTGATTGACCACTACATCCATAATTAATTTAATCCCCCTTTTGTGCAATTCATCCAGCAGACGATCAAACGTTTCCATGTCTCCAAACTCAGGGGCAATACCTCTGTAATCACTAACGTCGTAGCCATTATCGGCATTGGGAGACGGATAAATAGGGTTCAACCAAATAGCATTGATCCCCAAAGACTCGATATAATCCAGTCGATCAATGATCCCTTGCAAATCTCCCACACCATCGCCATTGGAATCTTGAAAACTCCTCGGGTAAATCTGGTACACAATGGCTTCTTTCCACCAGGCCTGTTGCTGAGACTCTGGAACAACCACCTCTTTAGTTTGGCATCCAACCAACAACAAGCAGCCGGTAACTATCAGTATTAAATTACGCATCTAAACAAATAATAAATCATGTAAAAAACGACCAGGAAAAAAAGCAAATCCACCAGCGATACCTATGGCGCCTATGTATAAACCCCATAATTTGAATTTATGGGCGCGCAGGTTTCCCCTGCGCACAGCCATCAACGATGTGGGCACAGAGTATAGGGTCAAAAGACAAAACAAATGAATCCATCCAAAATGTCCCAACCACTGAGGACCGACTTGTGCTGGTAGAAATAAGGCGACCAGAGCCGTAAACACCATGAGTGACATATAGATTTTGCCCAATGATTTATGTACTCCATCCCCCTTTCCTGCAGCCAATAAGTAGGCTCCCAAGGGAACACAGGGTAAAACAGTACTTAAGTGGAGGTACATCAAAAACTCCTGCATACTCAATTCTTTAGCTCCCTGAGTACAGATTGATCGGGTAACGACTCATACCCCATATGAAAAAGAGTAAACCCAAAAATATCAGCTGTTTGTTCAATGGTCTTGCTCACCGGAGTTCCAGCCCCGTGTCCAGCATTGGTTTCAATGCGGATTAATGTAGGATTACTGCCTGATTGTGCGGCCTGAAGGGCAGCAGCAAACTTAAAACTATGAGCAGGTACTACCCGATCATCGTGATCTCCTGTAGTGATTAACGTAGCTGGATACGCTGTGCCCTTTTTCACATTGTGCACAGGACTATATCCTTTAAGGTAAGCGAGCATTTCAGGACTATCCTCTGCAGTTCCGTAGTCGTAGGCCCATCCAGCACCTGCCGTGAATGTGTGGTAGCGCAACATGTCTAATACGCCTACAGCAGGCAAAGCAACCGCCATCAAGTCCGGACGTTGGGTCATAGTAGCACCCACTAATAGACCTCCATTGGAGCCACCTCTAATGGCTAAAAACTCCTTGGAAGTATACTTTTCAGCGATTAAATATTCTGCCGCAGCAATGAAGTCATCAAAAACATTTTGTTTTTGCATTTTTGTCCCTGCGTCATGCCAGGCTTTTCCGTATTCACCGCCGCCCCTTAAGTTAGGTACCGCATAGATACCCCCTTGCTCCAACCAAACTGCATTGGTAATGCTAAATGAAGGTGTTAAAGAGACATTGAATCCGCCATATCCGTAGAGCATGGTAGGGTTTTTTCCGTCGCGTTTAAGTCCTTTTTTATAGGT